>JBGVLX010000146.1:0-16701 GCA_045124495.1 Lachnospiraceae bacterium | reverse complement strand
AGATTATCCCTTGGGAATATATATTGATATCTTTCCATACGATAAAACTCCGGAAAGCGAAAAATTGCGTAAGAAATGGCAGAAGAAAACCTGGAACATTGCCAGATTTCATGTTCTTGCACTTATTCCAAACCCTAAATTACCAGATGGAATGAATAAAGCAATTGCCTTTATTGCCGGATTGGGATGTAAAGTCGTTCATCATTTGTTAAAATTAGTTGGTATTACCCCTAAAAAAACATCCCAATGGTATTTAAAATGGGCAAAACAATGTCCGGAACAGGATTCTGATTTATACATTGATTACTCTTATTTAACCGGAGAAAATTTAATGATTCGCACAAAAGAGGCCTTTCCTACCATTGAAGTCCCTTTTGAAGACACAATGATTGCAATCGTAAAAAATTATGATGAATTTTTAAGACCCGAATATGGTGATTATATGCAGTTGCCACCTGAAAATCAAAGACATAATCACCTTGCTAAATTTATAGATTTTGGAGAAGAATAGATGAATATATTATATACTACAAATTCAAATTTTACAGGAAAAGTTGCAACAGGCATATGTTCCGTTTTTGAAAATAATAAAGATATACCAGAAATAACAGTTTACATCATAGGTCAAGATTTAACTATTAAAGAAAAAGAAGATTTCATGCTGATAGCAGAAACATATAAAAGAAACATCACTATTATTGATTTAGGAGATATTACTTCATATTTTGACTTTGAGTTTGATACCAATGGTTGGAACTCTATTGTATTGGCCAGACTTTTACTAGATCAGCTTCTACCTTCCGAATTAAATAAAATTTTATACCTTGATGGAGATACCATAAATATTTCTTCGTTGACTGAGTTATGGAATTTAGATATGGGAAATTGTGTTTTAGGCGCATGTATTGAAGCCACCATAAATCAAACATATAGAGAAAATCTGGGAATGAAAAATCTTCCTTATGTTAATGCCGGAGTTCTGCTAATTAATTTGAAAAAATGGCGTGATGAAAAAATAGGAGCCAAAATTCTCAAGTATTATAAGGACAACGGTGGTAATTTTTTTGCGAATGACCAAGATGCAATTAATGGGTTCTTAAAAAATCGAATCTACTATCTTCCACCAAAATATAATTTTTACAACATTTACTGGTTCTACCCATACAAAACACTAAAAAAATTAATGGGAAACGCTTATTACTACGATACTAACACTTATAACGAATCCCTGAAAAATCCCTCAATTATCCATTATTTAGGTGAAGAACGACCATGGAGAAAAGGAAATAAACATAAATTTCTTGCAGATTACCAGAAATACCATAGCAAAACTCCTTGGGCAGACGAACCAGAAGAAGCAGGTTGGGAACTTTATTTTGTATGTTGGAATATATTTAATATTGTTACACGTCCTTTCCCACTTTTACGATATCGCATCATAAACAAATTAATACCATGGTTTATGAAGTGGAGAAAAAAACAGTTAGCAAAGAAAAAAGACAGGTAACAATGTGAGACAAAACAGTTAGCAAAGAAAAAAAGACAGGTAATGATATGAGCGAAAAGAAATTATCTATGCAATCAAGTATCATATGGAATTCATTGGGAAGTATTTTTTATTTAGGATGCCAATGGCTGATTACTGTTTTAGTCGTAAGGTTATCCGGGGTGGCAGAAGCAGGGATTTTATCTCTTGCCATGTCAGTATCAAACATCTGGTATTGTTTTGCTGTATACGGCATGAGAAATTTTCAAGTATCGGATGCAATAAACAAATACAATGATGGAACTTATATCATAAGTCGTATTGTAACCGGAGTTGCTTCATTAGCAGGTTGTATTATCTATATAATGGTAATTCCATACGATTCATACCAAAGAGAATGTATTCTTATATATTTTTTATACAGACTGACGGAAGCATGTTTTGATGTATACGCAGGAATTTTTCAAAAAAATTGGCGTTTGGATTTAGCTGGAAAATCTATGATACTTAGAGGAACCTTGACTCTTATCAGTTTTATCATTGTCCTAAAAACAACTCAAAATATGTTGGTTACATTTTCCGTTATGGCAATACTATGTACACTTTCCGTTGTTTTTTATGATGTGTTTACAGCGGGTAAATTATTTCAAATCCGCATAAAGACAAGCAAAAAAATGGTGCTTAATCTTTTAAAAGAGTGTTTACCATTAGTCGTGTACACCTTACTATCTTCAGCTATAGGAACAGTTCCCCGACTTTATATGGAAAGAATTTTAGGAAACTACGAACTTGGAATATACGGTTCTGTGGCCACTCCCACACTCATTATTCAAATGGGTGCCACCTATATATTTAATCCATTTGTGACACTATTTGCAGAAAAGTATTACAATCGTGAAAAAAAGCAATTCATACATGCATTAGTTAAATGCATATGTGCAGTTGCAATCCTTGCAGTTATTGGAATAATTGGCGGAAAACTATTAGGAAACTGGGGACTTAATTTATTATACGGTCCCGAAGTAGCAGAGTATCATGAGTTATTGATTCCTTTAATTCTATGTACAATTTTAACCGCTTTTGCATGGCTGTTATGTGGCGTGCTTACGGCAGTTCGAGAATTTAAAGGTTTGGTAATATCAAACATTGTGGCGGTCATCGTATCATTGTTAATCTCTTATCCTTTTGAAGCAGGATTTGGTATGCAAGGTGCAAGCCTGGCATTGGCATTAACAACTATCATTGAAACCATATTATTATCGTGGTTTTTATGGAAAAATTTAAAAATACAATTTAATAATCAAGATATTTGATTTGATGGTGCAAAACAAATCCCAGATATTTCATGTTTAACAATATTTCGTCAGAACGGAGGAAAGTGATGAATTCTGAAGATCGTATTTCAACTTTGGAAAATAAGGTCCAAAGTCTTGAACTCGAAATTTCACAACTTAAAATGCAACTTTCAGAGCTTTCAAATACGGCTCAACATCCGATTTTAAATCAGACATCTTTTGCTTCCTCAAAAGATTCTGCAAACAAGTTGTCAAAAGTCAGACCAGCGCCTGAAACCAAAGCCAAAGCATCTGCTATAAAAAAGGGAAATTTAGAGACTACCATCGGAAAAAATGTTATTGGTATTCTGGCATCCATTCTGTTTTTTATTGCCTTTATTGTGTTTGGTACCTTCATTTATAAAAATCTGGGTAATATGGGCAAATCCATTTTACTGTTCGGTGGCAGTTTTTTGATTACAGGTATTGGACTCCTATTACAAAAGAAACTGAAAAATGCTTTTTCCCTTTCCGTCATCGGCTGTGGAATGGGATGTTTCTATGTCACTTTAATTATTAATACCATATATTTCGAATTTTTAACTGAACTAGGACTGTATTCCTTGTTGCTCATATGGCTTCTTGGGATGTCACTGCTCAGTAAAAAATATGAAAGCACCTTACTTTGTATCATTGGACAATGTGGATTATATTTATCCATCCTTTTTGGTGTTACCAATAAAACTCTTTCCGAGACTTTATGGTTTTCCTTTTTTGTATTTTTTCTGGTTGCTGATATTTTTTATCTGCGCATCTGTTCTGTGGAAAAACGCGAAAATTTACATGTATTTTCCACAATTGGCACCATTATAAGCTGCCTGCTTATTGCATCCAGAAATTATAATCTTTTTCTTTCATACATAGAAGAAAAAAATACAATTATTGGTTTCATAGTAATATATTTGGCAATAATACTTATTTTATGTGCTTACTCCCTATATCATTTTCATGAAACTGCTAAAAGGGGAATGTTGCAAAGCAAGAGTTTTCCTACTTTTCTTGCTGCCATCTACTTTTTTTGCGTAATTGATATTTATAACCAAGCCGCAGGAATCATTCGTTTTGGTTTTGGCACATCATTATTATTTATACATATTATTGAATTTTTCTTTTATGTCGGTATCATGTTTTATTTGATTGTTTTCATAGAAAAATTCACTGACAGAAAGTTTACCAACTTTATTTCCATATTGAATCTGCCTGTGGTAATATTGTTATTAATGGATCGTTTTAAGTACTTCCACTTGGACGATTATAGTTTATTACTACTTTTGGCTGTTCCTCTTTTGTTTTATGGATTTTATAAAGGAAAAAAAATATATCAGGTGCTCGGATTTTTTGTATTCTTTCTTCATTTTTGGACCGGATACCAACATGAGTTATTACACTTTTTCCTTACAATGGCTTCCTTTTTCCTCATAATCAGATTGCAGAAAAAGTATCTGGAAAGCTACAGTGGAATAACCAAAGTGTTCATATATATATTTTTTCTAATATATTGTTTCCTTCCCGCAGACGAACTGGATTCCTTTTTGCGACAACAGGATTTCACTTACCTAAGTACGTCGATACTTTATGTGCTGTTTCTGACACCTTTTCAAGTGTTTGCTTTAAAGTCAAATTTTATAAAAAACTACAAAGATACCTCCAAAACTGAAAAATATATGGAATTTTTCGTTCGTGCCGGAAATATCCTTTTATTATTCATTGGAGTGCCATGCTTATATGATTCCCTTTCCGTTTGGGTATACCTGTTATTAGTAATTGCAACCTCCATTTTATGTTTTCTTGGAATCAGACAATTTATGGAACGCCACTGCCAAAAACTCTGGTCAGGTTTTTATATCGGAATCAAAATTACTATTTACCTGACTGCAGTATTTTACAGCACCCCTATTTCAAATAAAATTTTATTTAGTATTTTATTACTGTGCATTGCGATTATCGCAATCCTTACCGGATTTAAATTAAATTTAAAATCTCTGCGTATTTATGGTCTGGGGCTAACCATGATGAGTGTGGTAAAATTAATTTTATTCGATGTTGATTATTCCAGCACATTAGGAACCGTAGCAGCACTTATGGTATGTGGTGTATTGTGTTTTATCATCAATTTTATCTACAATATGCTCAGCAAACATATTGTTACTGTGGAATCCGAAAAGGAGGAATCGTAATTGAAGCATGAACTTGTAATTGTAATTGATCCCGGACATGGTGGAGCGGAAGGAGGTGCCGATGACGGTGCCTCTTATGATGGCATTACGGAACGTTACATTAATGTTGCCACCGCAAAAGCAATGTATGAAGAACTTTCTACTTATGAGGGTGTGACGGTTTATCTTACCCATGATAGTCCGGATACCCAAATGAGTTTAAGGGAACGGGCAGAATTTGCAAAGAGCGTGAATGCGGACTATTTAATCAGCATCCATTATAACGCATCGGAAGAACATATTTTTTATGGAAGTGAGGTTTGGATTCCTAGTACCGGTTCCCATTATGTTCAGGGATATCAGTTAGGAACTGCGATTCTTGATGAATTTTGTCAGATGGGTCTGGTAAACCGTGGTGTTAAAACAAAAGTAAATGCTTCCGGAAGCGATTATTATGGTATTATCCGGGAGTCAGAATCCTTAGGAATTCCAGGAATCATCGTGGAGCATTGTTATCTGGACCACGAAAATGATCTTTCTTACCGGGATGCTGAGGAGGACTATGTGCGTTTTGGGATTGCAGATGCTACGGGGCTTGCAAAATCTTTAGGTCTTAAGAATTCAAAAACTGGTGTAGATTATTCTTCTTATGTTAATATTGAGGTTCCCATCCCGGAAACCATCATGTACCAGGATTTGACTCCACCGGAGCAATGTGTGGTACAACTTGAAAATTTACCGGAAGAAACTGGTACTATTAACCTTATCATAAGGGCATCGGATCAGGATTCTTCTATTGTTTACTATTCTTATTCCTTGGATGGGGGGAGCAGTTTTTCTAACCTACTTCCTTGGGAAAATTCCGAAGAAAAAAGCATCATGCACATTTCTATCTCCAACATTACTACTCCAGAGGTAGAATTGATGATAAAAGTATATAACGAATATAACTTAGAAACTACCAGCGAAATACTTTCCATCCAGTGTTTTTCGGAAGAAAACATTGAAAGTGAAACAGGGGAGATTACCACTACTGCGGATGCTTCTAACTTACCCCAAAAGAATACAGAGCCATCAAAATCTATTGCTGTCATCGTTCTTTTTTTACTGATTCTTGTTAATTTTGTGCTAACAGGACTCTTTTTTAAACATAGACGAAAAAAAAATAAAAATCAAAAAACCAATCAATATTGAGAACTTTGTGCCTGTAGTGTGTTAACAGGAACAAACTTTTCTATATGATTGGTTTTTGTTATACTAACAACTATTTTTCATACATTTTTAATTTCAAAACAATACAACTTTTAAGTATTTTCGTTACCATTTTAACATCAATGTACTTTTCAAACTGTATCCTTCACACTATTTTATCCATTCCCCATTTGCATTTACAAAATAAGAACCTATCTTTGTATTTGCTGCCATCTTTCCTGATGAATAGAAGTAATACCACTTTCCTTTAATTTGCTGCCAACCATTTAACATGGCACCGCTGCCATTTAAGTAATACCAGATATTACTTTGTTTCAACCATCCGGTAAACATGGAGCCGGCATTTCCAAGATAATACCAAGCTCCTCCGATTTTTACCCAGCCGACCTGCATGATTCCGGAACCATTCAGGTAATACCATTTTCCTCCATCTTTTAGCCAGCCGGTTGCCATAACACCAGAGCTTCCCAAATAGTACCAGCTATTTCCTTCTTTCAGCCAACCGGTTCTCATGGTTCCATTTCCATTTAGGTAGTACCAGTTGTTTCCATCCTGTATCCAGCCGGTCTGCATAGCACCATCTGTTCCCAAATAATACCAACTACTACCTATTTTTTCCCATCCTGTCTGCATAATGCCTTCGGAATTTAAATAATACCATTTTCCATTTACTTCTTCCCAACCGGTCTGTCTGCTTCCATCGGAATCAAAATAATACCAGCCATCTTTTAGTTGTTTCCATCCAGTTACATATGAACCGTCTTCTGTTACATAATAGGTCTTACCGTCTTTTGTCACCCAGCCGGTAGCTATATCAGTATCTTTATCGGTATCTTTGCCTGCGTCAGTATCTTTATCTGTGTCGGTATCTTTGTCTGCGTAAGTATCTTTATCTGTGTCGGTATCTTTGTCTGTGTCGGTATCTTTGTCTGTGTCAGTATCTTTACCCGTATCATCAGACAATTTAGGAATTACTTCCTGAGCTTTGATTACTTCTCCACATATGCTACAGTGACTTCCCTCTGTCTTTCCTTCCGACTCCGTTGTTGCTGGTACTTCCGGGTCTGTTACTTCTGTATGTGCTTTTTTTGTAACCGTTTGCTGTGCTACAATGACTTCCTGACACACACTACAGTGACTTCCTTCTGTTTTTCCTTCTTTGGTACAGGTAGCTTCCACTGCTGCATCTTTTACTACAGTATGATTGTGTACTTCTTTTGTTTTTACTACGCCATTTTCTTTGTATTCTATGATTCCATTTTCAACGCTAATAAGTTCTAAATTTGTTCCTTCTACTACTACTTCATAAGCAGTTCCTTCAATGTTATTTTTAACAATAGAGCCATTATTTAAATAGTACCAGTATCCATTATCGTAAAGCATCTTTCCTACAATATCATGTACATACCAGTCTGAATATTTTGTAGAAGAAGAAATCGGTAAATCATTAATCGAATTATGGTTCAAATCTCCAGAAAGAAACTCATTATCATTACGCAACAAAAATCTAAAATCTGTTTTGGCCGCTGCTTCACCGTAGCTTCTTGTATCTCCCCAGGTCGGATCTGCCATATACCACTCACCGTCTAATTTAACGGCTAACCATGCATGACCGGAATTACCTACTGATTTACATTCAATGCCTTCTAACTCTATTATCAGCTGCATAGCATTTGCATAGCCGCCGCATACAGCTTCACCATCTACAAGCGGACCGGAAGCTACTGATCTGTATGCTGCATCTAAATTGTAAGTGGTATGTTGAATAACATAATCATATGCATATAGAACTTTTTCTATATCCTTCATTCCTTCCATTTCAGAATGAATCTGATTTAAAACTTCTTGAATCTTTTCATAACGTTCCGCAAGATTCGGCTCAGGAAAATATAGATACAGATTATCCATATATTTGTTCGCATCTTTATCGGAACCAAATGCAAACCTAGCATAACATTCTCTTACTACTCTTATGCTTGGTTCATCCCAAAATACCTGGTTCCACACCTCGTTATATTCCTCAAACTTTAAATTATACTTCCTTATACTAACCTTCTGATCACCACCATCAAAAATCAAATTTATCATATCCTGCCGAAGTGCTTCCTTTACCTCCGCTGTGGCCGCCCTGGCAGAAACCGGTGGTATACTACATAACATTAAAATCGCTACAAGTACGAAACTTAATAACTTTCGATAACATCTTTTCATTTTCCAATTCTCCTTTCATCTTTCTCCTATTTTTAGGTGATTGGAAAACTGTAATATTTTATTTCAAAACGCTATTGAATCCATTCACCATTAGAATTTACATAATAAGAACCAATCTTTGTATTTGCTGCCATCTTTCCTGATGAATAGAAGTAATACCACTTTCCTCTAATTTGTTGCCAGCCATTTAACATAGCACCACTACCATTTAAGTAATACCAGATATTACTTTGTTTCAACCATCCGGTAAACATGGATCCGGCATTCCCAAGATAATACCAGTTTCCTCCAACCTTTATCCAGCCCACCTGCATCATTCCGGAACCATTCAGGTAATACCATTTTCCTCCATCTTTTAGCCAGCCGGTTACCATAACTCCGGAGCTTCCAAGGTAGTACCAGTTATTTCCTTCCTTTAACCAGCCGGTTCTCATAGTTCCATCACCATTTAAATAATACCAGTTATTACCATCCTGTACCCATCCAGTCTGCATAACACCTTCTGAATTCAGGTAATACCAATTACTTCCTACTTTTTCCCATCCGGTTTGTTTTACACCATTAGAGTCAAAATAATACCACTTATTATCTATTTTCTCCCAGCCAGTTGCATAAGTGCCATCTTCTTTTATGTAACAAGTTGTATTATCCTTCCAACCAGTCTCCACTGTTAACTTAGGAATTACTTCCTGTGCCACGATAACTTCGTTACATACGCTACAGTGACTTCCTTCGGTTTTTCCTTCTTTTTCTGTAGTTGGTTCTACTGCTTTATCAATGACTACAGTATGTTCTTTCTTGGCTACTGTTTCTTGTTTTTGTAATACTTCATCGCATACACTGCAATGGCTTCCTTTTGTCTTTCCTTCCTGTTTGCAAGTCGCTTCTACTGCTTCATCTACTACCTCTGTATGTTCTTTTTTCTCAATTGTCTCCTGAGGAACTAATACTTCATTACATACACTACAATGGCTTCCTTCTGTCTTTCCTTCCTGAGTGCAGGTTGCTTCCACTGCTTTGTCCACCACTACCGTATGCTCATGTTTTTCAACCTCTATACCAGCTGCTTTCACCATAGCTTCCACAAGTGTAGGGTAATACATTTCATTAGACCATCTGTTAAATAACCCATATTCTTTAGAATTTCCATTATCCCACCAAAAGCAAGTAATACCTGCAGCCTTTGCAGTTGAAATAATCTCTTCTGTAACAGTAATTCTTTTTTCCAATGTAAGCTCACTACTCTTACTTCCACATTCATCAATAATAAATGGAACCTGGTATTTCTCAGAATAGCTCTTCAAGTCAGCTATGACTCTTTGAATTCGAGCAGAATCTGACATATAATCATGTACACTAACAATTAAATGATCATCAATTGTATCTATAAAATCTTTATAAAACAGCTGCTTAACCTGTTCAGAATCAGTACTTGCTGCCCATGTAGCCACTACCAGGTAACGGGTTGCATTTTTTCCACCGGTCTCTCTTACTGTATTAATGAATTCCTGGTCTAAATCATGAACTTTTTGATAATCATCATATCCATTGCCCCAATTCCAGGTTTTTTCATGATCCATTATTTCATTGGTGGCTTCAAATAATAATCTTTCATCATAATCTTTAAAATATACCGCAATCTGGGACCATAAATTAATTAAATTTACACAATCGGTCTCATAAGTCTCTACATCTGCATAAATCCATCGATAACTTTCATCCATTCCCGCATCATGATGTACATTAATAATGACATATAAATCATGATCCAGACAGTAATTCACTACCTCTGCTACTCGGGCCAGCCACTTTGCATCAATCTTTCCATTTGAGTCAATGTGATTATACCATGACACCGGAACACGAATGGCGCCATATCCCTGGGCTGCCACTGTATCAATTAACTCTTTGGTTACTACCGGATTATTCCAAAAAGTTTCAGAATTATAGTTATATCCTTTACTTGGAATCATGGCATCCAAAGAATTTCCCAAATTCCAGCCGATTCCCATATCCTCAACTACTTCAAAAGCAGTATCCGGGACATCTGTTCCTCCATAAACTTGTCCTTCTTCTGTTTCTTTCGATTCTGCTGCCATAACTCCAATACTGGTTCCTAGCATAGTCAGCACAGAAATCGTCACTAAAACAATTCGTTTCCATGTTCTTTTTTTCATTGCTTTTCTCGTCCTTTCTCATTATTTTTAAGTATCTGCACATATTCATATAAATTACATTCCATCAGCATTCCCTATCATTTTAAGCATCTTAGCTATAATTTCCAAATGCAATGCATTCAATCCCATTTAATACATTCATTTTCATGATAGTCTATGGAATGTATCCATATTTATTTGTGCTATTTTTACCAAAATCATACTTATATGATATCTATTTTTTACATCCTCGTCAATCGTTATGTCCACATTTTCTATTCGTGTTTTTCACGAAATTTTATAGTCAATTTGTACAACAAAAAAAAGCCCAAAATCAACAATTTATTGCTGATTTCAGACCCTTTTTATTCCTTTATATAGTTACCCTTTTTATTCTTCTTTCTTCTTTTCCTCTTCCAGTTCCCGAATCTTTTTTTCCATAATTGCAATTGTCTGAGTCAACCGATAGACCCGTTCCGTCAAATGCGAAACGATAGCTGTCAAAGATAACAAAATGACAAGCACAAATAAGGCTTCCAACACGAATACCATACTGACCGGACTGGCAACCCCTACCAAATTCATGATTCCTTCAATAATTTGTGGGAAACAATCCACCACTAACAGTGCAAATGCTGCAAAAAGCCAGGTTAATGTATATTTTAAATTCAACTTCTTCTTTTTTAACATATTTAAAATTACAACTAAGAAGATTAAATCAACGATTCCAAAGAATATCCTTAATGTAAGATTCATTTTTTCCTCCATTCCAAACTTACAAGAATGTCTTTTTCTTTTTAGTACTTTGCATTTTTTAGATTTCTATCCATTTCAAAAAATACATAACTGTCATACAGGAAGAGTATCAAGGATTCAGTTCCGTTTTTTCTGATACCCTAGTCGATGAATCATTAAAGCCAACGATACCTTAATCATATAATAAACTGATTTAGCGGCATTAATGGAAGAAACACCCTCTTCTCTTTCATTCATAACTACAGGTACTTCTTTCACAGTGTAACCATTTAAAACAGAAGTAACAATCGCCTCCGGTTCAGGATAATCCTGTGCGTAATTTTCTGAAAAATATTTTGTCAATTCTTTTGATGAGGCCCGAAATCCGCTGGTATTATCTTTTATAGTAACACCGCAACACATCTTAATGACACCTTTAATGATATTAATCCCCATTCTTCGCATAAAAGAAGTCTGAAATCCTTCTTTTTCAATAAATCTGGAGCCTATCGTCATATCCGCCTCCCCCTTCACAATGGGTTCAATCAGTTTTTCAATATACTCCGGATTATGCTGTCCATCTCCATCCGTCTGAATGGCGATATCATAATCATTTTTCACTGCATACATATATCCGGTCTGAACACCACCACCAATTCCCAAATTAACAGGAAGGGTTACGAAATTATAGTTTTTTTCACGACAAATCTCCTCTGTACGATCTGTAGAACCATCATTCACAATCAGGTAATCATACTGCGGATAATTGTTTATTAAGTTTTCCACCACTTTTTCAATGCTTTTTTCCTCATTGTATGCAGGAATAATTATTAATACTTTCATTCACACTTATCCTTTCGCTTTCATTCTACACAGAAAATTGTAATCGCATCAGATACAAATGGTTTCTATCTTTGTCTGTTACTATAGCACATTATCACAATTATCTGCAACCTAACGGGAAAATGTTGTCTGTAGAACATCTAATATAGCATAAACATTTAACAAGCACAATAGAATAATATTCATATTCATGGAACTTTTAATTTTAATTTGTTTATTGTTTGCAACTGCCAAGTATATCAAAGGCACTATTGGAATGAAATATCTCCCCTGAACCCCCTCAATAATTTCGTAAGAAATTGGTGTCCAAGCAATCCACATGATTGCAATCACCATCAATGAGACAACAGCTGCAATACATCCATAGCAAATCCTTTCTTTTGGTTTAATTACATACTGTCCCTTAATCCGGAAAACTTCCAAAACAAAAATAACCAGAAATCCTACAATAATAAACCATGAAACGGGAATTTCGATCCACCCTAATTGCTGTCCAACTAATGTTTTTAAATAAAACTCCCCATTTTTTATTATTGTTTTTACAAATACATAAAAAGAATAAGGAACATTCGCTAAAATATCACCTATCCCGTATCCTCGTTCACCAGCCCAGAATATTACACTTGCATCAGAAGAAATATCCGATACTTTGGTTAGATTTATTAATATATTTGGTAGTAACACACTTAAAAATACTGCGATGATAGAAATAAATTTAAAACGTTTTTCTTTTAACTTATTATGTTTAAACTTCTCTTTGGGAATCAAAATCCACATTCCAGCAATTAAAATATACACCACTTTACACGGTGCAAACCCAAACAATGCTAAACACACAATAACAATATCCTTACCAGAAACCTGCTTTTTTTCATAAATCAAATTAGAAATATACGCAATCACGAAAAAGGAAAGTCCATTTAACACCAAATCATATCCAAAAGATGCCGATTGTTCCAACATCATAGGAAACATGGAGATGACAAATAAAATCATTTTACCAAATGGCATTTTCTTTACTGCCCAATAAAGACAAAAACAGTAAAATACAAGTCCCATCAAACGTCCTAATATAAGCAGCATACTTTTATTTAATTTCAGCAATCTGGCTATCGTAATTCCGATAGCTCCAGGTAAATGGGCTATAATACCTCCTTCTGCAACAGCTGCATCTCCTTGAGGTACCAATGTAGCTTCATTATTTGAAAAATTAAACAGATTTCCATAGTATTCTTTATACGTCTCACGCCCTGGTCTTACATCAAAATTTCCAGAATCACCAATTCGAACTAAAACATTTCCTTGTTCGTCCATTGGTTCCTGAAAAAACATCTGATTTGACAATTTATAGGCACTAACAAAATGATCTGGTTCATCTGGTGCTGAAAAAGCTGGTAGAATCATTAAATATACCAACCCAAAACCAAACAAACAGTAAGTGGTAATCCACTCTAACTTTACCTTTTTCTTTAAAATCCAAAAAAGTCCTAGAATAACAGCAAACAACATTCCTACAACAAGATAATAAAATTTATTAATATAGTATAATTCAAGTGAATAAACATAATTTTTGTAAAAATTCAAAAACAACAATTCCATAAGCAAAAGCACAAAAAATAGTACCAAATTTAATTTGTTATCTTTATTTTTAATACCATACCAAATAGAAAATACTACCAAAAATAAAACAGCTAATATAATTAAAATATTTTCCATTGTACTCAAAGTAGTTTTCTGTACATATTTAATACAAAGCCCCTTAGTTGTTTCTACTCCGTTGATAACAACATTTTTCACTGATTCTGTAGGGGAATTAAAGTAAAAATTCAATGTGCTACCCTCTTGGATGTTCTGTACAGTAATTCTCACTGTAATCCATTTATTCTTATCATTGTGTTTACCAATTGGAATAATTAGTGTATTCTCTGTAACACCAGATGAAAATTCCAGCTCTTGTTCTTCTTCCGACTCTAATCCTATAATTTGTACAACAAATCTCGTTATATCGCCGTTCCCGTCATTTTGCAGATTATTTTCATTTTTATTAATCTCGTTTTCTTCCAATGACATGTGTAATGATAAAGATTCCAATGGTTCGTACAAAAATATTTTCTGTTCTATTACATCTGAAGCGGAAGCTTCATATTTTTCTCTGGATTCCCCGCTTATGTTATTATCAATTACTTTGCTATCTTTCGAAATGCTATAAACAGCTGGTATTACACAAAGACTAAGTAACAACCCTAACCATATCCATACATGTTTCAATACTTGCTTCATACTAATATCCTTTCCTCTCCTCCATATACTTGCCCACTAATTTTAACTACAGTATAATTCTCTTCCCGTATCACATATTCTGCCTCCAATTTTTAAATAGATACTATAGTTTCCTCTTTCTATGGAGGCACTTTCCGTCATAGTGCCAAAACCTGTCATTCCTATTGTTCCTTTGTGTGGAATATCATTTTGAAATCTACCACAATATGTTTTTTCTGTTTCTAGGCAGTATTTTTTATGATCCCCTACAAGAATTACTTCTACTTTGCGAAGATTATTAAATCTTTTATCCTTCAAAAAAGCAAACCCTTCGATTCGAATAATATCTTCCACCTGAACCGCATTCACAGAACAGGCAACCAGTTCTGCTTTTGGACTGATTAGAATCTCCTTTTGATTCCTTAAACTTGTAATTTTTAGTTTTTTATCGTCACTTTTAGCATCTACACTAAAATCAGCCAACACCTGAGATAAATTTTTATTATAAAAACAATCTTTTTGATAGAATTGAGGATGTCTTTCGTAAAGTTTATTCCGTTCCTTTGTTAATCTCAGCATTTTCTCTAAATTATCATCATCATATCCTCTACTGACAGATTCATGATGATACAGTACTGCATCATTTCTTACTACGTTAAAATATCCTTTTTCAATTAGCTTAAAGCATAAATCAATATCGTTGTATGCTACAGGAAGTTCTTCTTCAAAACCTCCAATCATATCAAATTTTTCCCTGCTTAAAAGCAGGCATGCCCCGGTAACAGCACTATAGTTAAAATCCAATCTGTTTCTGCAAAAATCATAAACCACGTCATCCCGCAGATTTACAAAACAATGAACCGGTCCTTGGGACAAGTTAATCACGCCGGTATGCTGAATATTTCCTGTTTCCGGATATAACAGCTTTGCACCTACTGCACCCACATGTTCTAACATTGCCTGTCCTAACATACGCTCCAGCCAGTCACCCTTAATGATTTCGATATCATCGTTTAAAAACAAAAGATATTCTCCCTTAGATTTCTTTACTCCGATATTGCACATAGCCGAAAAATTAAAGTTCATTGGTTCATAATGGTATTGTACCCCATATTTTTTCGCAATTCTTTCATACTCAGCTTTGTTTTCATCAGAACTACCATTATCAACATGAATTACTTCAAAATTCTTATATAGGGTTTTCTCAAATAGCGTTTGAATACATCTTTCATACACTTTTACATTATCTTTCGAAGGAATTATCACACTTACCAAGGGATTCCCTACCGGGTGATAATTGATTCTATACTGAAAAATGTCTTCTATCAACTCTACATCCCCGTCTATACCTCGTCTCTTTAAAGCCTCTTCTTTTGCCTTTTTTGCTGCTTCTAAGATATATGGCTTAGCTTCCGGACTGGTGGCAGTAGATGATTTAGTCTCACGCCAATGATATAATACCTTTGCTACATGACCAATTTTATCTGTCTTTTCTACAAATCTTAAGGTAAAATCATAGTCCTGGGACCCTTCAAAACCAATTCTTAACCCTCCTAGTTCGTCTACAATAGACTTGCGGTACATAGAAAAATGAGAGGTGTACATGTAAGACATTAAGGTATCTGGTGCCCAATCACTTTTAAAATGAGGCATATGTCTGTTTGTTCCATCATGATTAATTTTATCTTCATCGCTGTATATAAAATCGTAATCCATACCTTCATTCAATTTTTTCGCCATTTCATATAGGGCATTAGGAGCCAGAACATCATCACAATCCATAAATGCAATGAATTCTCCTGTAGCAATTTCAATGGCAGAATTCGTAGCAGCTGAAATATGTCCGTTTTCCTCCCGGTAAACCACTTTAATCTGATTGTTTCCTTCATATCTCTTTAAAACCGGTTTTACACAGTCCCATGTGGAAGCATCATCCGCCAGACAAAGCTCCCAGTTACCATAAGTTTGACCAATCACAGATTCTATACATTCTGTTAAATGCTTTTCACTGACATTGTATACCGGAACTGCAACAGAAATCAAAGGCTGATAGGAAAGTGATTCCACGTGCATTCTGTCTGTTTCATTCTTATCGATCCAATGCTTATAAATCTTACCAATCATCTTTTTTCGGTTTAATCTATTTTTCACCAGATACCACGCATAAACAAACCCATCCTGTTGAATTACTTTATGAAATTTTCCTGCCAAATATAATATTTTTGATAATGGATTATTTTTTGTCATAGTAACCGCCTCAGTAACTCTTCACTTCTCGTTCCTTAAATCTTCATTTCATTGCTAACTTC
>JBGVLX010000145.1:0-38228 GCA_045124495.1 Lachnospiraceae bacterium | reverse complement strand
ATATCACTTACTTTAGGTGGTAATCTTCGCAATAATTTTCTTTTCATCCCTCTTCGTGAATCCACCCAAGGAATACGAATGAATTCCTTGATTTACGATATTCGGGACCTATTATCTCAAAATATTATACCTCGAAGGATGGAAAAATTCCATTAAAATTCCACTATTTCTATCATAAATAAATCTTTTTTATGATACCTCATTGTAATAAGTCAAAATATCGGTTATATTATTATTAAGCAAATTGATTTCATTGTATTTTTATAATAAATGAAACATAATTAAAACTTTGTTCGTTAAGAAAGGAAGTGCATTTCCATGCCAGCATTACATCCACAACAACAAATCATCACACTAGAGCAATATGAGGCTCTACCTGAAGATGTTCGTGTAGAAATATTCGAAGGGCAGATTTATGATATGTCCAGCCCTTCCCAGGATCACCAGACAATTTCCACAGAATTAACAACCATATTAAACACATATATCAAGAATAATAATGGAGCTTGCAGGGTATTCCACGCTCCCTTTGATGTAAAGCTAAGCGATAATCCTCTTACAATCGTACAACCGGATCTTATGATTGTATGTGATAAAAATAAGTTAGACGGAAAACGTTGCAATGGTGCACCGGACTTTATCATCGAAATCGTATCTCCAAGTAATCCGGCGGATGATTATATTCGTAAGCTCTACTATTATAAAAATCATGGAGTTCGTGAGTATTGGATTGTAGATCCTCGTCGAAAAACAGTAACTGTCAATTACTTTGAAAAAGATATCCTTAATACTCAATATTCCTTTGATTCCACAATTAAGGTTAATATTTATGAGGATTTATTTATCAACTTCTCTGATATTGCTGAATCACTACACATATAATAAATTTATAAAAAAGGTAGCAAATTTTATTGCTACCTTTTTTTACAATCACTAACCTCTATTGTTTACAACATATAAATCAGTAAATATACTTATTGCAAAATAATACACCTTTCATAACTATCATAAATTCAAATATTGTATATAGCATTCCTGAAACTCTTCCATATTAGCAAGTTCAATGTTCGTAATTTCTCCTCGGAATTTTTTCATTCGTTTCTGAAACTCTCCGGTCATATACTGTTTCATTCCGGTTAAAGAAGAATTCCCTACCACCTTGATTTTTTTATCTAACTCCGGCGGAAACATCTTAATAAATATCGCACTAGAAACATTGAGATAAAACCCAAATCCACCTGCAATATACACCTTACTGATTTCTGAAGGAGTAATTCCATAGCTTTTGCAAAGAAGCATAATTCCTGCATAAATTGCGCTTTTGGCTAATTGAATGGAACGAATGACATCCTGTGTCAGATAGGTTCCTGCCCCAAAAGGAATTCCTTTTTCAAAAAAACGGTCGCAGATATTACCGTATTCATCCAGCCATTTTTGTTTTCTTGCCTGAACCAAAAAGTCAATCAATCTGGTTCCATGTACATGTTGCGTCCGAAAAGAGCCTTCAAATGCCGGTCCTGCTGCCGTAGAGGCAGAATAAAACCTTCCTTTCTTTCCTAATAGCATTTCACCATTGGTTCCCAAATCCAGAAAAAGAGAAATTTCATCGGATAAGTCAAAATCCTCTGATACTGCCCCCACCAGAACATCGCCTCCAATATATGCAGAAGAACACGGAGAAAGCAGAATTTCCGTTTCTAAAAATTGTTTCTTTAATTCTTCATTTAAGAAGAACTCTCCCCCCACAGTACTTACTTCTTCTACATTTCCGGTGGTAAATGGAAAACTTCCCAAGGATGTTAAAGGGATTTCCTGTAAAATATGCATCATAACCGTATTGCCGGAAATTCCGATTCGCCTTAACTTTCTTTCATCTTCGGTTCTCTCTTGGTCAAAATATTGTTTAAAATGTACACAGGCTTTATTTAGTGCATCTTCAAATAACAGCTTTAATTCTTTTACTTTCGATACCTCACTGCCATAAGTGATTCTAGAAGCCACATCTGCACCATGAATTCTCTGAGGGTTCATAATTCCAAACTGGTCAACGATTTCCTTAGATTCTAAATCAAACAATAAAAATGCTATAGTAGTAGTTCCTAAATCAATTGCCATATCGTAGGAAACATCCCTTGCCGCACCAATTTTATCCTCCGAAGCTACATTTTTCTGCTCCTGAATCAGATTTGACTTTGTGCTTATTGGTTCACTTTTTTTTATACTTAGGGGACCACTTTTCTTTATACTTATTGAATCACTTTTTCTTGTACCTGTCTTTACGCCTTTTTTTTGGTCTGCTAATAAAACCATATTTTCTTCTTCTAATAATCCGGAAATCGTAATGGAAATATCCTCCTGTAAAACATAAGAGCAACTCTTTTTCCATTCCTGTTCCTCTTCAAAATAAACCATACAGGCTTTACAGGCACGTTTCTTTCCACAATTCCCCTTAAAGGAAATTCCATTTTGAATCAACACATCAAACAACAAACTACCTTGCTCTGCATAAATATCTTTTTCATTTTTTTCCTTATCCTGAATATGAATTTTAATCTGTTGTTCCATAGCCGGTAAAATCATATCCTTCCTACATATATTTCATCCTCTTATATAGTTCAGTTTTCAATAAACTGCCCCGTTGACTAAATCTAACGAGATTGCGGTAGCTATATTTCAAAGTTGCCATATATCAACTTCGCCTATATCCGATATCAATTAGTTCCCTCCGAAGACTCCTGCTGCCAATTTCCATAATATTGTTCCAGCAAACTTTTCTTCGTTTTTTTACGGGTCACTTCCACCAGATGTAACTTGGTAATATCCACCAATGTAGTTTTTATCCTATCCTTATTCAAAGCCTCTTCAAACACTTTTAGTAATTTATTAGTATTCTCCTGCGATTCCATATCAATAAAATCCACAATAATAATTCCGGATAAATTCCTCAACCGTAGCTGCCTTGCAATTTCCATTGCCGCCTCTACATTCACCTGATAAAAATGCTCTTCCCGTTTTTTCTTATTCAATGCTTTTCCGGTGTTTACATCGATAACTACCATAGCCTCTGTCTGCTCAATCACAAGATAAGCCCCGCTTTTTAACCAAACCCTCTTCTTTAATGCATTCCCGATTTTGCTATTTAAAGAATACAAGGCTACCAAAGAAAGATTTTCATCTTCATAATACTTTAAACTCATACTTCCGGCATTTTCCACATTCTCCGAAGTACAAAGATTTCTTTTATCATTGCAATTCGTATTTTCACCTATTTTTTCGGTATTACATTTTGTATTAGGTTCTATTCTTTCAATACTATCTGCATTCTGTTCTGTTCTTTCTTTGTTTTTCTGATTCTCCCCAACAAAAGTCTGAATCTCATCATAATATTCCTTTAAATCCGTTACAATTTCTATCTCATCTGTTTCTCTTAAAGCTTTGATGCTTTTTAGAACTTCCGAATCATCTTTTCGAAGTAAGGAATACACCGAACGAGTCTTTGCCTTTTTTAAAACTTCCTCTAACTCTTCCTTTAACTGTACCAGTTCTCTTTCTACTTCTAAAATCTCGGCATAATAACTATTGGTTCGAAGAACGATGCTGTAATAGTCTTCCAAATATTTTTCAGCCAAGGCTCTTAATTCCTTTACTTTCTCATCCTTTGGAAGTTTACTGGAAATTCCGATTCCACTTTTTTGATACGTGAAGGCTGCATATTTCCCGGCAATACTGATTTTAGAAGTACACATAGGATTCTTGGTTTTTACATCCATCTGTGATACCTGGACTAAAATTTCGTCTCCTTCTACTAGCTTATTGTTTTTCTTTGAATTCGTAAAAAATGGTTCCGGATTGTCCTTTAAGCTTAAAAAGCATAAAACATCCTTTTTTACTTCTAGAAAAGCAGCATTTAAATTCTGTACGATATTTTTTACTTTTCCAATATAAATATTTCCTAAAATGTCATTTTCATCTTCCTGCAAAAAAGTAAGCTCTGCCAACTGGTTTTCTTCCAGTATTCCCAGGAATTTTTTCTCTTCATATTTACTAAGAATTACTGTTTGTTTCATCTTCTTTTGTCAACTCCAAATCAACCAAAACCGGTTCGTCAATTACTCTTCCGGCCTCTATCAACGGTACCAAAGTTCCGTCTTCTTTTCTCATATAGGTTTCCAATCTATGATAAGTAAAGGCGAATTCCTTAAATTCCTTCCCTAAGAAATTACAAAAAGCTTCCATTACCAGATTCGGTTTTAAATTATCAACACTACCGGTAGAAACTTTTAAGAATATTTTTTTGTCCTTTTCTTCCATCTCATAGATAAAGGGACGGATATCCACCACTTGTTCGCTTTTCTTACTTTTCTTTAAAATACTGATTTCTTGTTGGTTTAAAAATTCCTGGATATGACCTAAAAACTCCTCTGGCAAATCATATCCTTCTCTAAAATCAACCATATAATCTGCCCCTGCAACGCTGCTCATGGCATTGTCTGCATCTTCGGAAAGCAGGCGAAAATCTAAAACCTGAATTTCCTCTACCATGGCTTTATTAATGGTTTCTATCATAGTCTTCGTATCCTGAACCTTTATAAATTCTGCATCCAGGTACTCCCCTTCGCTGGTTAAACCGATTCCAAGAGGTGCTGCAAAAGAAATCAGCTGATGCGGGCTAAATCCCTTAGAATAAGCGATATCTACTTTACTTCTGCGAAATGCCTTCTGGAAATATCGCATCACATCCAAATGTCCGATAAATCTAAGACTTCCTGTTTTGGTAAATTTAATTCTTATTTTCATAGCATACACCTCCTCCAAACTTCATGGCACCGCATCCGGAACATCCTGCCTTACAGTTCTTCGTAATTTCTCCTTCTTTCGCCTTTTTCCATTCGTTTAATAAGAACTTCTTTGTCACACCGATATCAATAAAATCCCATGGGAAAATTTCATCTTCCAAGCGTTCTCTTGTGGTGTAAAAAGAAACATCAATTCCATTTTCCTTAATTGCCTCATTCCATAATTCCGGCTTAAAAAATTCACTCCATGAATCAAAGATACATCCTTTTTGATATGCATCATAAATTAATTTAGAAAGTCTTCTGTCACCACGGGCAAACACACCCTCTAAAACAGAAGTATCAGAATCATGCCAGTTAAATTTCATACTCTTTTTATTTAACTGCTCTTTCATTTTTGCATTGACTGTTTTCGCTTTTTCTAAAAATTCTTCTCCTGTATTCATTCTGGCCCATTGGAAAGGAGTGAATGGCTTTGGTACAAAGAAAGAGGCACTGGCTGTAATAGCAACCTTACCATTTCGTTCAGACTTTGGTATGGTGTAGTATTCTTCTGCAATTCTTTCACACAATAATGCAATTCCTTCTACATCTTCCATTTCTTCAAAAGGTTGTCCTAACATGAAATAAAGTTTCACCTTATTCCAACCACCCTGAAATGCCTTCATGGCACCTTCTAAAATAATGTCTTCCGTCAAACCTTTATTAATGATATTTCTCATTCTCTGAGTTCCACCTTCCGGTGCAAAGGTTAAACTGCTCTTCTTAATATCCTGAACTTTACTCATAACATCAAGTGAAAAAGCATCAATACGCAAAGAAGGAAGGGAAATATTTATTTTCTTCTCTTTAAACTCGTCAATCAAGAAGTAAACCAACTCTTTTAATTCGCTGTAATCACTAGAACTTAGGGAACTTAAAGAAATTTCTTCATGACCTGTGTTATCAAGCATTTCTTTTGCAAGATATTTTAATCGTTCTACATTGCGTTCCCGAACCGGACGATAAATCATACCAGCCTGGCAGAAACGACATCCACGGATGCATCCTCTTTGAATTTCCAATACTACCCTGTCCTGTGTTACTTTCATATATGGGACCAAAGGCTTGGTTGGATAAACGGCCTCCGTCATATCCAGTACTAATTGTTTCGTAACAGTAGCAGGCACTTTTTCCGACAAAGCTACTCTTTCTTTAATGGTTCCATCTTCCTGATAGGTTACTTCGTATAAAGAAGGAACATAAATTCCAGGAATGAGTGCTGCCGCTTCTAAAAACTCTTTTCTGGTTAATCTTCCTGCTTTCTTTTCTTTATACAAATCCAAAAGCTGATTGTAAGAAATTTCTCCTTCTCCAATATAAAACAAATCAAAGAAATCTGCCAAAGGTTCCGGATTATAGGTACAAGGACCCCCGCCTATCACGATAGGATCCTCTTCTTTACGATCCTTGCTGTATATCGCAATCTGGGACAAATCTAAAATCTGCAGGATATTGGTATAACACATCTCATACTGAAGGGTAATTCCTAAAAAATCAAAACACTTAATAGGATCCTGACTTTCCAAAGCAAAAAGAGGAATATTTTTATCCTTCATAATTTTGTGCAAATCCGGCCATGGAGAATATACTCTTTCACAATAAGTATCCTCCCGTCTGTTAAACATATCATATAAAATCTGAATTCCTAAATGAGACATTCCTATTTCGTAAACATCAGGAAAACACATCACAAAACGAATATCTATCTCATTTAAATCCTTTTTTACCATATTTACTTCATTTCCAATGTATCTTGCCGGTTTTTCAATGGTCATTAAAATTTCATCGGATAAAGCTAATTTACTGCTCATGCTGTTACAAATCCTTTCCATTTATTTAAAAAGAGGCTTCGCTAAAAACGAAGCCTGATGATATAAATCCTTAATTTTTAAAGCTATGAACCGGAGCCGGGATTCTTCCGGTACGGTTAATAAATGCATCACAAGAGAATTGATTTACCGGCATAACCGGTGCGGTTCCAAATAAACCACCAAATTCTGCCACATCTCCCACTGTCTTACCAATCACTGGAATAATACGAACTGCGGTAGTCTTTTGATTGATCATACCAATTGCCATTTCATCGGCAATAATTCCTGATAAGGTAGTAGCCTTTGTATCTCCAGGTACTGCAATCATGTCAAGACCTACGGAACAAACACAGGTCATGGCTTCTAATTTTTCTAAAGATAAAGCTCCTGCCTGAACCGCATCGATCATTCTCTGGTCTTCACTGACCGGAATGAAGGCACCACTTAAACCACCAACGTAAGAAGAAGCCATAATTCCACCCTTCTTTACCTGGTCATTTAACATTGCTAATGCTGCAGTGGTTCCCGGAGCTCCTGCGTATTCCAAACCAATTTCCTCTAGGATTTCTGCAATACTGTCACCTACTGCCGGAGTTGGTGCTAAAGATAAATCAATGATACCAAATGGATAGCCTAATCTCTTTGAAGCTTCCTGAGCTACTAATTGACCTACTCTGGTTACCTTAAATGCTGTCTTCTTAATGGTTTCACATAACACTTCAAAATCTGCGCCACGGACACTTTCCAACGCCTTCTTTACTACACCAGGACCACTGACACCAACATTGATTACGGTATCTCCTTCCGTAACACCTAAGAAAGCACCTGCCATAAATGGATTATCGTCCGGAGCATTACAGAATACTACAAACTTGATACAACCTAAAGAATCCTGTTCCTTAGTTAATTCTGCAGTTTGTAAAATAATTTCTCCAATCAGACGAACCGCATCCATGTTAATTCCGGTTTTGGTAGAACCAACATTCACGGAACTACACACTCTGTCTGTAGAAGCTAATGCTTCCGGAATGGATTCAATCAATAACTTATCTGCAGGAGTCATAGCCTTAGATACTAAAGCAGAATATCCACCGATTAAGTTAACTCCCACTTCCTTTGCTGCCTTGTCCAAAGTCTTAGCAATCTTTACAAAATCCTTTGTAGTTTCACAAACTCCGCCACCTACTAAAGCAATTGGAGTAACCGAGATTCTCTTATTTACAATTGGAATTCCATATTCTTTTTCAATTTCCTGCCCAACAGAAACAAGATTCTTCGCTCTGTCGGTAATCTTTGCATAAATCTTATCACAAACCTTTTCTACCGTATCTGCCTTACAATCTAAAAGGCTGATACCCATAGTAATCGTACGGACGTCCAGATTTTCTTCTAATATCATTTTATTGGTTTCAATAACCTCATTAATATTAATCATTTTGTAACATCCTCCTATAATCTATGCATCATATTAAAGATATCTTCTAATTGTACCTGTATTCTAACACCAATTTCTTCTCCGATTTTATCTAAATCATCCGAAATTTCATCTAAACTCTTCGTTGCTTCATTGGTATCTACAATCATCATCATATTGAAAAATCCCTGAACGATGGTTTGGGAGATATCTAAGATATTAATTTTATTTTCAGCAAGATAGGTACAAACCTTTGCAATGATACCTACACTGTCCTTTCCTACTACTGTTAAGATTGTCTTTTTCATGAGTATATCCTCCTATGTATAAAAAATATTTTTATCGTTAATGATTATGCCATGAATATTTCCGGCCCAATGATTTACAATATCGTCCAATATATGGTAGTATATCGTAACAAATTTTGTAATATCTTTGTTATTTGTATCATAATACTTTTTGAAATATTCATCTCTTGCTTATATTGTCACAAATTTTGAAATATTCTCTCTCTTTGCCACTTTTAATTTAAAATCTTCTACCTGTTTTGTAAATGGATTCTCCATTAACTCGCATTTTACTGCCTGATATGCCAATTCTTCCATGTTATTTTCCTTGCTCAAATGTCCAAGAAAAATATGCTGGATATGGGAATTCAATAGTTCTAAAATAAACTGTCCTGCTCTTTCGTTGGATAAATGTCCGAAATTACTTAAAATTCTTTGCTTTGTATGATACGGATATGGACCAACTTCCAACATTCTGATATCATGATTCGCCTCAATAAATAATAAATCTGCATCTTTTAATTTTTCCACCAGATACGAGTCATAATTTCCAAGATCCGTGGCAATGCTGATTTTTTTATCTCCGGATTCTACCGTATAACAAACCGGCTCATTGGCATCATGCCAGATTCTATGTGGCGTAAACATCATGTCTTTACAGGAAACCGGAGTATCTGATTTGATTTCAACAAACAAATCCCTATCAATATTTCCTACCGACTTTGTAGCAAGAATTCCATCCACGGTTCCTTTCGTGGCATAAATCGGAATCTGATATTTTCTTGCAAGTACACCTAAACCTTTAATGTGGTCTATATGCTCATGGGTGACAAAAATGCCATCTATATCCTTCGTGGTAATTCCATTCTGGTTTAGTCCTTCTTCTATCTTCTTTCCACTCAGTCCTGCATCAATGAGATAATGCCCCTGATCAGAGCCTACATAAAGACAGTTTCCATTACTGCTACTGGCAATACTACAAAACTCCATTTCTACACATCCTTAACGTCGATATCCTAGTGATATCTTAATATCTACGGATTGCTACATAGTTTTACTCCCACAATCCCCTAGTATCATATCATAAAATAGTGGTGGGGTCAAAAGGTATTTTCCCTCTAACCACCACCCAATTGTTGGTTCCTTACTGTTCACGTGCGAACAGTTACGTTGGTTCTGTTCACATAGTAATCTGCCACTTGTTTTCCAATGAATAAATCATAAAATTCATCGTGTTATCTCTAAATAGCAAAAATATCCATTATATTTTTGATTTGTTCCTTAGTCTCCTCGATTGTTCCACTGTTATCTATGGTTCGGTTACACTTCATACGAAATTCTTCTTCCGGCAACTGACTGTCCATCATATTCTGAATTTTCTCTTCTGAATACCCCCGGGACTTTTTCAATCTTTCTTTCCTTATTTCTTTTTTGGCATAAATATACCAGATTTCATCACAGATTTCTTCATAATGGTCTTCTAATAGTAACGCAGCCTCAACTACAAAGAGTTTACATATTTTTTTTCTTTGCATCTCTTCTATGATCTCTCTTATTCTGTTTTTCACTTCTGGATGAACAAAAGAATTCAAAATTTCCCGTTTTTCCTGATTCGAAAAAACAATTTCCCCCAAACGCTTCCGGTTAATGGTTCTATCCTCATTTAAAATGCTCTCACCGAAAAAATCCACTATTTTTTTATAGCTAACATTTCCCGGTAACATTAACTCATGAGCCACCAAATCTGCCTGAACTACAAAGCTATGATAATCCTGTTCTAAAATATTAAGAACAGCACTTTTCCCAGAGCCTACTCCCCCTGTAATTCCGATAATTTTCATAGTGATACCCTTGCATTTCACAATTTTATTTATGAAACGCGCCAGCCTTCCTCAATTTTTCGTACCTATATTATGATTCCTTAAAATGCCACAAAATTTATATTTCTACTTATCAAAGAATTACCACAAAATTTGCATTTCTACTTATCAAAGAATTGCTACAAAATTTGCATTTCTACTTATCAAAGAATTGCCACAAAATTTGCATTTCTACTTATTACCTCTGATATCATAATATTTCTATTTCGCCTCAAACCAGTTGTTTCCACTCTTTACTTCTACTTCCAATGGAACTAACAGTTTTGCAACATTCATCATTTCTTCTTCTAAAATCTTTGCCACCTGTTCTTTTTCTTCTACTAATGTTTCAATCAGCAATTCATCGTGAATCTGAAGTATCATCTGAGACTTTAAATGGTTCTCTTTCAATTTCATATTTACCGCAATCATAGCAAGCTTTATGATATCGGCAGCAGTTCCCTGAATTGGTGAATTCATGGCTACCCTTTCCCCAAAGCTTCTTTGCATGAAATTTGATGACTTTAGTTCCGGAATCGGGCGAATGCGATGGTAAATGGTTTCCACCTCGCCTGTTTCCTTTGCCTTTGCTACCATAGAGTCCAGGAATTCTTTTACCTTTGGATAGGTACTAAAATACTTATCCATATATTCCTGCGCTTCTTTTCTGGAAATCTTCAAATCCTGACTCAAACCAAAGGCACTGATTCCATAAACAATACCGAAATTTACTGCTTTCGCATTTCTACGTTGTAAATCCGTTACTTCATCGATTGGTACATGGAATACCTGACTGGCAGTTAAGGCATGAATATCCTGCTTTTCCTTATAAGCCTTGATTAAATTTTCATCCCCTGATACATGGGCAAATACTCTTAATTCTATCTGGCTGTAATCCGCATCTAGAAAAACATATCCCTCTTTTGGTACAAACACCTTACGGATTTCCCTTCCTAAAGGCATTCGAATCGGAATATTTTGAAGATTTGGATCTGTACTGCTGATTCGTCCTGTTGCGGTAATGGTTTGATGGAACTTTCCATAGATTCTGCCATCTTCCTTGATAAAATGCAATAACCCATCTGCATAAGTGGATTTTAATTTTGTATACTGGCGATACTCCAATATTTTTTCTACAATTGGATAATCTGCTGCCAGACCTTCTAATACCTCCACACTGGTGGAATATCCTGTTTTTGTTTTCTTGGCAGCCGGCAGCTTCAAATGTTCAAACAATACTTCTCCCAATTGTTTTGGAGAATTAATATTAAACTTTTCACCAGACAACTCATAAATTTCATTTTCTAATTGCTCAATTCTAGAAACCAGACTATCCCCATATATTTTTAATGCTTCTTTATTAACACCGATTCCCCTTTGCTCCATATCAAACAAAGCAAAAATGGTCTTATATTCGATTTCTTCGTATAATTCAAACATCTGCTTTTCTTTTAAATCAGACAGCATAAGTTCCCCTGCCTCAAAAGCAACTTTTGCATTAGAAGCAGCAAACTGGCATAACAGCTCATAATCCTCTTCAAACAAATCCGATAATTTTTTCTTTCCAAATAACTCTTCCTTTGATTTTAAGGTCTGATGTAACCAATCTTTCGCAACCAGTTCATAGTCATATGTGTTTAAAATCGGATTTAAAAGATAAGAGATTACATGCAAATCATAGATTTTTTCACTACTCTCTGTAATCGTAAGTCCCTTTAGAACTTCTTTTAATCCAAATAAAAATACATTCTGGCTTTTTAAAACCTCATCCATGGTTTCTAATAAAAATCCATCGGAAATAAATCCTTCCTGCTTCATCACATATAATTCTGTTCCAAAAGCAATTCCTAATCCATAAATCTTATCATTTTCCCGCAACAGATGAATTCCCTTTTTCTCTGCTTGGACTGCATTTTGCTTGATTTCACACGCCTTAGAAAAGTCCGTAACAATTTCATAATTCAATTCCAGTTTTGCATTTTCCTTAGTTCCTGTCTGAAAACGAGAAAGATGACTCTTTAATTCATATTCTTTAAAAACAACATATGCTTTTTCATTAAACATATCCTGAACTTTCATGGTGTCAAAATCCACTTCCACAGGAACTTCTGTACAGATAGTTGCTAACGTCTTACTTAATAAAGCGATTTCTTTTTCTGCCCGAAGATTATTCTGAGCCTTCGCCGGCTTTATCTCATCAATATGTTCCAACGCATTTTCAATAGATTTATATTCCATGATAATCTTAGTGGCAGTTTTCTCCCCAATTCCTGTTACTCCCGGTATATTATCGGAAGTATCCCCCATAAGACCCTTTAAATCAATAAATTCTAACGGAGTAACCCCATATAACTCCTCTACATCTTTTGCATAATAATCCTCTACTACGGTCCCCTTCGCTTTTGTTTTAGGGATTCTTATCTTAATGGTATCCGTAGCAAGCTGCAATAAATCTCTATCACCGGAAATAACACTTACTTTCATTCCATTTTTCTCTGCCATTTGAGAAAGGGTACCAATGACATCATCCGCCTCATATCCCTCTTTTTCCATAATCTTAATATTCATGGCAGTTAATATTTCTTTTAAATATGGAACCTGCTCCTTTAATTCTTCCGGCATTCCCTTTCTGGTTCCTTTATACGCTTCAAACATCTTATGACGGAATGTAGGCGCCTTTACATCAAAGGCAACACAAAGATGAGTTGGTTGTTCTTCCTCTATTACTTTAAACATAATATTTAAAAAACCAAGTAAGGCATTGGTATGCATTCCCTTAGAATTCGTAAGGTCTGGCAACCCATAAAACGCTCTGTTCACTATACTATAGCCATCAATAAGAAGTATCTTGTCCATGATTTTCGTCCCTTTCTTCTAATCCTTCTAGTTCCTCTGATTCTCTTAATTCTTCCAATTCTTTCAGATATTGATCCACCGCAGAAAAATAATCCTCCTTCATATCCTCCGATTCTTCCAGCTTAAAACTTTTGCCCGCCGGAAGAAAGATAAAAGGCGTCACATTATCTTTAAAATAGTATTCACCCTGATTATTTAATAATTCCTGTTGTTTTAAATTATAAATATGCCTGTTATACAATATTCCTGACAATGTCAAAATCCCTACCACAGTGCATAACCCTATCAGTAAGAAAGAAGTTTTTATCCTCTTCCTTCGATGAAGCATAGACTCATCCTGTTCCAACCGTTCTTTTAACTGTAACCGAAAATCAGAAGGGATGTTTTCGTCATTATCCAAATATTTCATGCCAATCAATAGTGTGTAATAAATATCTAATTCCTCATAACAATTATTACATTCCCGGACATGACTGATAAATTCCTGAATTTCGCTTTCAGACAGCTTTTCCTCAATATATTGTGTGATTTTGGATTGACATCGTAAACAGTTCAAAGAAACCCCTCCGTTATCTTTTATGACAATGCCTGTTCACCAGGCACTTTTTTGCTTCTTTGTTTATGAATTTTCATAATAAAAACAAAAGCCAAAAATCATAAGATTTTTGGCTCTTAGTGCGGATAGAGGGACTCGAACCCTCACGAAGTCACCCCCGGCAGATTTTGAGTCTGCTGCGTCTGCCATTCCGCCACATCCGCAAGTTTTCATCAACATTTGCTATTATACCAACTATAATAGCAAATGTCAATCTTTTTTAGAAATATTTTTTACTTCCCCACAAGTTACTGCGTTTCAAGTCAACATATTCTGCATATGCCTTTTCCAGAATCTGTTTCTCATTCGGAAATTTCAACAAATGATATGCTTCATGAAACTTATAATAACCTGAGTCTAAAAAGTATTCTTCCCTTTGTGGTTTGCTATAATAACTGTCAGCCATCATGAGATACCAATGAACATCCTTCGATACTACATCAATTGACGTACTAAAGGAATATTGACTTCTTCCAACATATTTAATGATAGAGGCACTCACACCGGTTTCCTCTCTCACTTCGCGAATCGCAGTCTCTTTAAACTCTTCGCCATCTTCCACGGTTCCCTTAGGAAGAACCCATCCTTCGTATTTATTTTTGTAGTTTTTGTACAAAAGTAACACTTTCCCTCTGAAAATTACCACACCACCACAGCTCGTTGCTTCAATCATTTGCAATTCCTCCAATGCTTGGCCTTATTAAGACCTTAGTGGCGGGTGCATTCAATCATGCCACCTCTTTCTTTTAGTATACATTTTTTATCAAGGTATTTCAACTAAAACTTTTCTTAAAACACAGATTTATGTTACCATTGTTACTATTCACTCAGTAACCTGACACTTGCTGTCGGGTTACGTAATAGTATGATTCAGAAGTTGGTTTTAAGCTTCACGAAGCGAATTTACATACAGAAACCAATATATTACGCTTCAAACATCACATCACGATTTTTCCTTTATCTCATAATAGGTATCAAATATTTTTTTTGCACAGTTAACAGGATAGACTCCCACGGTTCCTACATCTTCCACCAGGATACTTACCACGATATCCGGGTTCTCAGGATTCGAATATCCCACAAACCACCCATGTTCCTTTCCCAAAGTACCATATTGGGCCGTTCCCGTCTTTCCAATCACATCATAGGAAACGTTGCTAAGGGCTTTACCGGTTCCATAATCACAAACCCCTTTCAAACTTTCGCATAACACCTCTGCCTCCTGAGCTGTAATAGGTTTTGCTAATATATTAGAAGAGAATTTTTTTACGATAGAACCATCCACACTCTCTACATGGTCAATCAGATACGGACGCATCATAACCCCTCCATTTGCAATCGTGGCATAAATCATAGCATTATGAAGTGGTGAGATTGTAGTATCCCCTTGGCCAAATACCGTCTGTGGTATCAGGCTACGATCTGTGGAAGCATCAAGATAATAACGGCTTTTTATATAAGGTAGTTCAAAACTTACTTCTTCTTCAAAGTAAAAATCCTTTGTCAGCTGTTTTAGTTTATCCTGATTCAAAGTAAGACCTGCAGAAACAAAATATCCGTTACATGAATATGCTAAAGCATCGGTCAAATCCACCTCTCCATGTGCCGTTCCATTTGCACACTGAATGGATACACTTTGAAAAATTCCGGTTCCTGTACAGTCATAAACATATTCCGCATAATTCCGATTTTCCCGGATAAACTCCAAAGCTGTAATGACCTTAAAGGTAGAACCTGGTGGATATTTCCCACAGGAAGCACGATTTAGTAATACAGAATTTGATTCCTCTTCCTCAACAATGGAAGGCCATATCGCTTCTATCTCATTCGGATCATAATCCGGTTTTGAAACCATGGCAAGTATCTTTCCGGTATCCGGTTCTAATACCACAATGGCACCTTTAGAATCTCCTAATGCATCATAGCAAGCCTGTTGCAATCTTGAATCAATGGTAGTGATAACCTGATCTCCCTGATATTTCTCAGAAGACAAAGTCTGACTAATTCTGTCAAAAATATTTGCATGACTGCTTAATAAATAGTAATTAGAATATAATTCCAGACCGGATTTGCCATTTGCAAGATATCCACCTACATGGGCATAAAGACTTCCATAGGGATAACTTCTAAGTTCCTGACCATCCTCTCCAACCAATGTAGTTGCGATAATTTTCTCATCCGAAGTAAGAATATCCCCTCTGATAACATCTTCCGCCAACAGGTCTGTCCTTTTATTATAGGTGTTAGAAATCACAGACTTAGCATCATATCCAATAAATTTAACCATATATATGATCAAAAGAAGAAAAACACCTGAAAACACATAAGTCACAAACCAGATTGGCTGATTTAATTTTATATTTTCTTCTTTTTCCCTTTGAAACTTATCCTCATATTCTTGGGCACTGAATTCGTCCTGTTTTTTTGATTTTTTCTTCTTCCTGCTCTCTATTTTTTTGTTCCTGATATCGTCTTTGTTCTTCTTCATACTCCTTCACCTCTTTATCATAAATCAATGTTAATCCCTGCAGAAAATAATACAAAATAATGCTGCTTAGTAACGAACTTCCACCATAACTGATAAAAGGCAAAGTAACACCGGTAGATGGTATAAATTTCGTAACTCCCCCAATATTCAGCATTACCTGAATCTGATAAGACAGCAACAAAGCTACTGCAAGATTTTTATGGAATTTTTTCTTCATTTTCATAGCAAGATGTAATCCCACAAAGAAAAAACTAATTTCTACCAATATCAGACAAATTCCTATAATTCCTCCCATTTCCTCACATATGGACGAAAAAACAAAATCCGTTTCAGCATAGGGAATTTTAGATGGGAGGCCCTTTCCTAAACCAAATCCAATAAATCCTCCCGTTCCAATTCCAAAAAGGGACTGGGAGATTTGATATCCCTCATTGTCAATGTAGGAAAACGGTTCTTTCCATGCCAACATTCTGACTTTAACATGAGAAAAAAAGCTGTCAGAAAACATTTGATAAAAAAGAGCAACTATAACAATGACACCAATCAGTCCCCCAAAAAAATAAATATAATTATTTGTTGCAATAAATACTGTCATCAAAAACACCAAAAAGAACAAAAAAGCTCCACCTAAATCTTTTTCGGCCACAAGAACCAAAACATGCATACCACTAATCATTGCAATCTTAAAAACATTTACAAAAGAGGTCTCTTTCCTTAATAACGAGGCCAGACAACAAGCAAAAAGAATCTTAACAAATTCTGATGGCTGTAATGTAATCGGGCCAATCTTAATCCAGTTTGAAGCACCATTTAAATTAACTCCGACAAAAAAGACCAACGAAAGTAATGCCATTCCCACTATGGCATAGATTCCTCCTAAGTATTCTATCATTTTCCATTTTGATATCAGTGCCGGAAGAAATGAAAATAAAAGCAATCCCACCGCACCGATCAAAAACTGTTTTAATGCCATACTTTCCTTTAGTCTACATAAAACCACAATCCCAATGGAATAAAAAAACAACAAATGATTCTCTAAAAATTTCTGTCTCTTAGGATAAAAAACATTCATTAATAGCGGATAAAATATAGTAAGTCCCAGCAGACTGATATAAATAGAAACAATCTTTATTTCTTTTAGCTGAAGATACAAAGTAAAAAAACAAAAAAACTGAAAAACAAGAATTAAAGACTTTTGCAGTTTTCTCTTAAATATCATGGTCTTATTATCATCAAACCCAATTGATGACAGTGCTAAAAATGCATAAAAGAGTACCACTAATATCATCGTATAATGAGCCCCTAAACTAACGATACGAAGCATTCCATCACCCCTATTCTACTCCTCTGTTAAAATGACCCCGGGTATATTCCCCTTTAAAATCAAATTTTTTATGATATAAAAGTCCCTGAATGGCACAATTTACAATTTCTTTTACCTGCTTTAATGATTCGTTGTTAAACTCTAAACGATATTTTGTGATCCTGTTTTTTGTAAAATAATCCCCCTGATCCAACAACATAAGAGGTTTACTGTTAAAAACCAGATTAAAACAAAACTCACACATTGGTAATACCAACATATTTTCGTTTTTACGATCTTTCAAATATAATTCTTCCGGAATTTTTCTGCAGCCTTTGGTATTTTTTTTCACACATTGTGCAGATTTCATTAATGGCAGCAATCCATATACTACCATTTCATATTCCTCAACCGGCAGTTCCTTCATTTCCTGTTTATTTAACTCATAAGGAAAAGTAGATAACGCATCTTCAAATATATCCTTATGATATTTAAATGCTAACTTGTTATATTGATAACAAAAAGCACCATATACTATTTTTTTATGATAATTTCGATCCCGCAGATATCCGATTTCTTCCGTATTTTCCACAAGCACTCCATCGAACTTGTCCATAAACCCAAGAAGTTCTTCTAACAATATTTCGTCCTTTTTACGTATTATCTCCGGAAGTGCAAGATACCATGCCTTATTTCCTACATTATGATCAAATTCCAAAAACCACTTTTTATTTCTTAACACCAATTCATAAGACACATATACTTTTTTCACTTCCTTTATCGGAAGGATTGCTTCTAACTGTTCCCTTGTCCTTACTTTTACAGAAAGAACTTGCACAGGCTCCTCAGTAGAATTCCCTTGTTTCTCCACATCATATTCTTTTTCAGTATGGACTTTTCTTTGAACCTCTTCTGCTACATTTTCTATTTTCTCATGGAAAGAATCTCTTAAAGAATATCTTTCCCGCAAACACCTTGCATGTGATTCATATATTTTTTCTTCAAGAGCAAGTACCGCCTGATTTCTTAGCTGTTTTATAAATTTTTTAGGAATAAAGACATTCTCTGACAGTTCAACCTCAATCTCCGAAAACTCGAAGTTTAAATTACCGGTTTTATTTATCAAATCCATTACTTCATCTTTCGTAGTGGGCAGATGATTTGCCCTTTCAACAATAAAATCCTCAATCTTTACTTTAATACACTGATATTCCAATTCAAAAACAGCCGGTTTTCCTAAAAGAAAGACTGCCTTTACCCTGCATTGATTTTTTTTATGAGATTCAAGAAGGGTGTTAATTTTTTGTACCAACATATTATTTCTGGTTCGATAAATCTTATCTCCTACCTTTAATTCCTTCAGATTCATGGCATTCAGCCATAAAAAATCAAAAGCTTCCGTGGAAATCGGTGAAGTTAAAGTAACCTCTTTGGACCGTGCCTTTATGGTAAATACATCCTGTTTTTCAATCTTTACCCGTGGCCGAAAACCAATCTGGTTCTTATTCATTTTCTCGATGCTACCCACATAAACACCAATATGATTCGGCACTTCCATGGACATCATATCTTTGCCGTTATGATTTTCAAAATATCCATCTGTAAAACCACCACGATTATAAATATCCATCAATTCCTGCTTGTCTTCCGCCAAAACATGGATTTTTCCCGTTTTTTCATACTGATCCACATATTTTCGATATTTGCTGGTAACCAAGGCCACATACTCCGGCTTTTTCATCCGTCCTTCAATTTTAAGAGAATCCGCCCCTGCCTGAATTAATTTATCTAAGTTTTCCAGACCATATAAATCTTTCGGACTTAAAAGATAAGGTTCTTTCTCTTTGCTCATCATTCCCTTCTCGTCAAAAGCCTGATAAGGAAGACGGCAAGGTTGTGCACATCGCCCTCTGTTCCCGCTTCTTCCACCTATCATACTGCTAAGCAGACATTGTCCGGAATAACAATAACACAAGGCTCCATGAACAAAAACTTCCACTTCCAGACCTGTAGCCTCTTTGATTGCACGAATTTCTTCAAAAGAAAGTTCCCTTGCAGGTACGATACGGCTTGCACCCAAGGATTTCATAAGCAAGGCCGATGATACCCCTGTTACTGTAGCCTGTGTACTGATATGCAAATCCATTTCCGGAAAATACTTTCTCACATAGGAAGCCACACCTAAATCCTGCACGATTACTGCATCCAGTCCGTGTTCATATGGTTTTTTCAGATATTCGTATAAATCCCCGGTTTCTGATTCTTTCAATAATGTATTCACCGTAAGATATAATTTCTTTCCATGCAAATGAACAAAATTTAATGCCCGGATTAATTCTTCCTGATTAAAATTAGATGCATAAGCCCTTGCGCCAAACTTATCTCCCCCAAGATATACCGCATCTGCCCCGGAAAAAATTGCCGCCTCTAGTGCTTCAAAGGAGCCACAGGGCGCTAATACTTCTATTTTTTTCTCCATATTCATATTCCCCTAAACCTCCATAATTCTTCCAACAGATTCTGGTGTCTGATATCCTCAAACATACCAACCATGTTATACCATCCACTAGTCTTCCATGAATTTAAACTCAATCTGGCCCTCATTTAATTTCTTTACTTCTTTTTGCAGTGACTTTACTTCTGCTTTATATTGGTCTGCCAGTTTTTTCGAAGTTTCTTCCTTCAGTTTTATATCAATATTTTCATGGCGTAAATCAAAGATAATCTTATCTTTTTCTTTCATTTCAGCCTCATATAATGAAAGTTTCTCTTTCATTTTCATATATTCATCCACAATATTAACAGAAACCATAATATTCTGATAATCCATAGCCATTTTTTCAAATCCTGGATTTTCATTCATTTCATCAAATTTACGATTTAAATACGAAACAACTTTTTGAATGTATTCTTCCGACTCGGCAGCACATAATGTATATTGTTTTTTATTAATGATAACCTGCATCTCTTTTTTTTCCATCATCATTCCCTCCAAAACCTATTCTTTATCATAAGCATATCCAAAATGATCATAAGCGGCCTTTGTGGCTACTCTTCCCCTTGGAGTTCTTTCAATTAAGCCATTTTGAATTAAATAAGGTTCATATACTTCTTCAATGGTACCGGAATCTTCACCTATGGCTGCAGCCAGGGTATCCAACCCAACCGGTTTTCCCATAAATTTCTGAACCATAGTCTGAATAATCAGCCGGTCAATATGATCAAGGCCTAAAGAATCCACTTCCAACCGGTCCAAGGCTTCCTTGGCAATAAACAAATCAATATGTCCCTGGTTTTCTAACTGTGCAAAATCTCTCACCCTTTTTAACAACCGATTTGCAAGTCTTGGAGTCCCTCGAGAACGTTTTGCCACTTCCACTGCTCCCTGTTCGTCAATGGTTACATTTAACAATGCGGCAGTTCGAATGATAATCTTAGTTAATTCTTCCAAAGTGTAAAATTCTAACCGGTTTACCACACCAAATCGGTCTCTTAATGGTGCTGTCAGCATACCTGCCCTGGTAGTAGCGCCTACAAGGGTAAATTTCGGCAAATCCAGACGAATGGACCTTGCAGCAGCCCCTTTCCCGATTATAATATCAATAGCATAGTCTTCCATGGCAGGATAAAGCACTTCCTCCACCTGTCTGTTTAAACGATGTATTTCATCAATAAATAAAACATCCGAATCCGACAGATTATTTAATATCGCAGCCAAATCCCCTGCCTTTTCAATGGCGGGACCGGAAGTAATCTTTAAATTCGCACCCATTTCATTGGCAATAATCCCGGCTAAAGTAGTTTTTCCAAGCCCCGGCGGGCCGTATAGTAATACATGATCCAATGCTTCCCCACGATTCTTCGCCGCTTCGATAAATATCTTCAAATTATCTTTTGCCTTAGATTGTCCAACATAATCCGAAAGTAACTGAGGCCTTAACTTATTTTCAATTTTGATATCCTCTTCCATAAATTCTGTAGAAATCATTCTATCACTTTTCATCGTTTTTCCTCTTTATCATTTATCTTATCAGTTCATTGCAAAACCTATAATATTCCATTTCTTTCCTTGTATCGATTCTTTAAGTCTTTGACGGTTTTACAATAAGCTGATTTCTTTTACAATGCCTTTTTTAATGCTTCTTTAATTAAGGCATCTGCAGATAAACTCTCCTTATCCTTTACTGCATTTACCGCCCGGAATGCTTCTGTATTGGAATATCCCAAAGAAACCATTGCCATGATGGCATCATTTATACTGTCTGAGCCCGAAGCAGAAACATTTCCTTTTCCATCCATAACACTATTCTCCTCTTCTCCAAAAGAGAAAGAAATCTTATCCTTTAATTCAATTAAGATCCTTTGTGCCCCTTTTAATCCAATTCCCTGAGCTTTCGTCAGTGTCTTTGCATCCTGACTCATAACAGCAATCTTGAACTCATCCACTGTAAAGGAAGAAAGAATGGACAATGCCGCCTTCGGTCCGATTCCATTGATAGTAATCAGCAATTCAAACACATTAAGCTCCTCAAGAGTAGTAAAACCAAAAAGACTCAGTTCATCCTCCCTAACATACTGATGGGTAAATATTTTAATTTTTTCATGTAAATTCGGTAATTTTTGAATCACCGTCTGAGGGACCTTTATATAATAACCAACACCATATGCTTCTACGATGATCTGGTCGTTCATAACTCCTTCTAACATTCCATTAATATATGCAATCATGAAATCCTCCAAAAAATAACATTACTTAATCCTGAATCATTACCTACATATCCTGTAAAACTTCACTTATGTGGCTAATCAATATCTAGATTATATCATTGAAATGCCAAAAAGCCAACTACTTCTGGGGCATTACTATCTTTCTTAATACACTTTTTACATATTCATACTGACATTCCAATTTTTCTAATTCTTCCACAGAAAAATAAGTTTCTTTTTCTTTATACCCCTGTTTCAATTCATTTTCGAAAATAGGTTCATATTGCCTTAAGAAACTTCCCTCTTTTACAATGAAACAATTCTCAGCACTACACTTTTCTTTATGTTTAGATTCAACAAAGGCCGCAACGCTTTTATGAATTACCATATTCTCATAAGGTAAAAAATAATAATCTTTGTAATTTTTATAATAATATCTTAAACTTCCTGTATAAAGAGGAACATTGATTTCTCCTTGTTTATCATAAAAGGAATAAAGTATACCAAACCGTTCTCCTTGAACCAATTTTGGAAAGGGATAAGAACATCTAATTTTAACATTCAAATACTGATTCGTAATATAAAATTCTAGTATCTCAAACCCTTCATCAAAACAATTCTTTATGTTTTTTATTTCTGTAAGTTTCGTCAAATGTACAATATCAAAATAATTGTGTTTTCGTAATTCTTCTTCTTTCTCTTGTGTTGGAGACTCTAGGTAACTTTTATATACCGGAATTAAAGTTTTTCCATTTTCCGTTTCTTCCCGTTCTATCCGAAAAAAACTTTCAACTGTGGGTAATTTTAAATCCTTCAGATTCAAAAAATGCCTCAAGGGCCTTATTTCCCGATATAAATCTAACTGTTCCTTTTCTATCAGGGAACCTTTTATTTGATATAGTTTTGCTTTTTCTTCCAAAAAAGGCAAATCAAAACTCAGTCCATTATAATGCACCAGTTTTTTAAAGGGCAAAACAAAAGAAAAAAAGTCCTGTAACAGTTCCTCTTCCGTCCCATCATCACTAAACCACTGCCAACACACAAATTCCTCACCCTTTATATATCCTGCACCAATGAGATATATTTGAGCTCTTTTTCTATGAAATCCAGTTGTTTCGATATCCAAAAACAAAGCATCCGTAAATTTTCCAAGGATACACTCCGGAATCTCTATCCTATACTCAATTTTCTTCAAATGTACATCACCTGACTCTTTATATTTTTATTAAATAAAAAATCCTCTTACGACAAACAACCTTTCCATCATCTGCCATAAGAGGAACTCTTTCTATCGTCAAAATAACGCTTCAATTAGTTATAACTTCTCATAAAAAAACGGCTTAACACTTTTAAAATTTAATTCCTGTGCCTGAATAATCTGTTCTGTACTTCCTACAAACAAGATTCCGCCCTTCTTTAATGCCGCATTAAACTTCTTAAAAATCTCGTATTTTGCTTCTTCTGTGAAATAAATTAAAACATTACGGCATACAATCAAATCACAATCTTTTAGATATGTATCCTTCAATAAATTATGCCTTGAAAATTCAACGCATTTCTTAATAGAGTCATCAATTTTAAACGCCTTATCATTTATCTTTTTGAAATACTTATCTCTAAATTCAGAAGGTAATCCAGCCAAGCTTTTATCAGAATAAATGCCCATTCTGGCTTTATCTAAAATCTGTGCATCAATGTCTGTCGCATAAATCTTTATCTTATTCAAAGGAAGATATCTGCTTAGCAACATCACCAAAGAATAAGGTTCATCTCCTGTAGAACAAGCAGCACTCCATATCTTCAGCTGACCTGTTTTCTTAATCAAATCCGGCAAAAACACAGTTTCTAAAACCTTCCACTGTTCAGGATTTCGATAAAATTCAGAAACGTTAATAGTTAAATAAGCCACAAAACTATCATATAATGCCTTATCCTTCTCTATCGCCTTCACAAATTCCTCATAACCCTTAAAACCATGTTTCGTAATCAATGCATCGATTCTTCGTTTCATCTGTCGTTCTTTATATGAACTAAGATCAATTGCCGTTAAACGAAATATCTGACTTTTAAATAACTCATAATCATATGCCAAAGCTAATACCTCATAATAAACTTTATTAATATTAGTGCCTGCATAAAGCAGGCACATACACATTTACTATTCTTCTGATGCTTCTGCAGAAGTTTCTTCTGGTTCATCAGCAATTAAAGCTTTCATGCTTAAGCTGATTTTCTTTTCTTCTGCCTTAAAATCTACAACCTTAGCTGTAATTTCCTGTCCAACTTTTAATTCATCCGATGGCTTTTCAATATGATTCTTAGAAATCTGAGATACATGTAATAATGCATCTACTCCGGATTCTAATTCAATGAATGCACCAAAATCAGTCATTCTTGCAACTTTACCAGTTACAACATTACCTACTGCATATTTTTCTGAAGCAGTAATCCATGGATTACTATCTTCAAACTTTAAGCTAAGTGCAATCTTTTCACCCTGAATGTCTTTAATTAAAGCCTTTACAGTATCTCCTACCTTATAAAGTTTCTTAGGATTTTCTACTCTACCCCAAGACATTTCTGAAATGTGTAATAAACCGTCTGCACCACCTAAATCGATGAATACACCAAAATCAGTAACGTTCTTAACAGTACCTTCTACTGTCATACCAACAGAAATCTTAGCAAATAATTCTTTTTGTTTTTCTGCTTTCTGGGCAACCAATAACTGCTTTCTGTCACCAATCACTCTCTTTTTACGAGGGTTAAATTCAGTGATAACAAATTCAATTTCCTGTCCAGCGTATTTTTCAAGGTTCTTTTCATAAGTATCTGAAACAAGGCTCGCAGGAATAAATACGGATGCCTCTTCTACGATTACACTTAAACCACCATTTAATACCTGGTTCACTTTTGCTTTTAATACTTCTTTGTTTTCAAAAGCTTCTTCTAATCTCTTATTTCCTTTATCTGCAGCTAATCTCTTATATGTTAATAAAACCTGACCTTCGCCATCGTTTACCTTAAGAACCTTAGCTTCCATGGTATCCCCAACCTTAACTTCATTTCTTAAGTCAACATTTGGTGTGTTGGTATATTCACTTCTGGTAATAATACCATCAGCCTTAAAGCCAATATTTAAGATAATTTCATCTTCTTTTACATCGATGATAGTACCTTCCACAACCTCCCCATTTCTAATTGTTTTTAGACTTTCATCTAACATTTGTTCAAAGCTTAATTCTTCTGACATGCTATTATGAACCTCCTTAATAATATAATTTGGGGTTGAAGCCCCTGCCGTAATACCTACGCTACTAACGGATTCAAAAGATGTCAAATCCAGGTCAACAAGTGTCTGTATATAGTAAGTATTCGCACATTCTTTTCCACTAATTTCAAATAGCTTTTGCGTGTTTGAACTGTTTTTCCCACCAATCACAATCATGGCATCCACGCGAGAAGCCAAACTTTTAGCCTCTTCCTGACGCTCCTTCGTAGCATTGCAAATGGTATTAAAAACACTTATATCATACCCCTTTTTTGAAATAATTTCAACAAGAAGTTTAAATTTATTGTAATTAAACGTCGTTTGTGACACAATGCACAATTTTTTATCTATATTTTTAGCAAAATTTACCGCTTGTTCTTCGTTCTCAATCACAAAAAAATCACCTGTACACCAGCTGCAAATTCCTTCTACTTCAGGATGTGTCGGATTGCCTATAATTACTATAGTATTTCCTTTTTCACTTTCTTCTAGTACAATTTTATGAATTTTTTTAACAAAAGGACAGGTAGCATCTACCAGCTTCAATCCCTGCTTTTCAATTATTTCACAGACATCTTTTGTAACTCCATGGGCACGGATCACGATAGAACCATTTTCTATCTCTTTGAGTTCATTTTTCTCTCTTATTACACGAACACCCTTATTTTCCAGATCCTGAACCACCTGTTCGTTATGAATGATAGGTCCATAGGTATACACCACTTCATCTTTTTCTATTGCATCATATACAGTGTCCATTGCTCTTTTTACACCAAAGCAAAACCCTGCAGTTTTAGCTACTTCAACCTTTAACATCCTTCTATTCCCTTTCTTTTACCAGACGAATGATGGCACTCACCACTTCTTCAATGTTCATATCTGAAGTATCCAGAAAAACCGCATCCTCTGCCTGCTTTAACGGAGCAATTTCACGATTCATGTCACGTTGATCTCTTTCCTTAATTGAAGCTTCTAATTCCTTTAAGTTACATTCCATGCCCTTTTCTATCATTTCATCATAACGTCTTTTTGCCCTTACCTTAGTGGAAGCAGTCAGATAAATTTTTAATTCGGCATTTGGTAACACACATGTTCCAATATCCCGTCCATCCATTAAGACATTATTTTCCTTTGCCAGATTTCGTTGCAATGATAACAACGCCTCCCTGACTTCCGCAATAGTAGAAATAGACGATGTCATCTGACTCACTTCTTCGTTTCGAATCAAGGATGAGACATCTTCCTGATTCAAATATACATGTTGCTCTCCCTCCACGTATGCGAGGGTTACATGAATTTCAGGAAGCAGTTCGATAATTTTGTTCTTTTCTTCTGCTTTTACTCCCTTTCGAATCAAATACAATGCCATGCTTCGATACATGGCCCCTGTATCCACATAAATAAAATCCAATTCTTTCGCTACCTTTTTTGCGATAGTACTTTTTCCGGCTCCTGCCGGTCCATCAATTGCAATATTAAACATAATAAATCCTTCTTTCTTAATTTATAAATATTCACAAACAAACCACATCAACTGTTTTTTCCCGCAGCATAACCTGTAGACCAGGCAATCTGCAGATTATATCCCCCTGTAACTGCATCTAAATCCAAAACCTCGCCTGCAAAAAACAAACCTTTCATCTTCTTGGATTCCATGGTTGCAGGATTTACTTCCTTTACATCCACGCCACCCTTCGTAATAATTGCCTCGTTGTATCCACGCAGGCTTTCTATTGTAGAAGAAAAACTCTTGATACAATCTGCTAAATGTTCTCTTTCTTCCTTTGTAATTTCATTTACACGTTTCTCTTCCGGTATCCCTGAGTATTTTACCATAATCGGAATCAATTTTGAAGGGAATAAATCCCCTAACGCATTCATAAATTTTTTATTACTATATCGTTTAAAATCACGCACCAGCCGGTTAGATAGCTGTTCTTTCGTCAGCGCCGGTTTTAAATCGATAGATAATACTAATGATTCTTCTCCCATCCACTTTTGAATATAAGAGCTGGCACTTAAAATAGTCGGTCCACTCACTCCGAAATGAGTAAATAATAATTCACCAAACTCTTTATATACTACTTTTTTCCCTTTTTTAATAGAGATTTCAATATTACGTAAAGAAAGCCCCTGTAACTCTTTTATAAAATCTTCTTTTATATTAAAAGGAACCAAGGCCGGAGTAAGCCTGGTCACTTTATGAGAGGCAGCTTTTGCAAACCGGTATCCGTCTCCGGTGGAACCGGTAGAAGGATAGGATAAACCACCTGTTGCCACAATCACAGAATCCGCCGGAATCCGCTTTCCATCCGCAAGTTCGATTCCTTCTATGGCATCCTCACCAAAACATATTTTTTTTACTTCAGAATTCAGATGGATGTTCACCTTTTGCTTTTTCAGAGCCCGATAAAGTCCGTCTATGACATCTGAAGAATGGTCTGAAACCGGAAAAACACGATTTCCACGTTCTATTTTTGTCTTTACACCATGTCCTTCCAATAAATCTATCATATCAAAATTCCGAAACCCGTAATAAGAACTATACAAAAAACGAGGATTTGTCACAACATTCTCAAAGAACTCCTCTTCTGTACAAGCATTCGTAATATTACATCTTCCTTTTCCTGTAATATAAATCTTCTTTCCTAACTTTTCATTTTTTTCATATAAATCCACCTGTTTACCGGATATAGCAGCGGAATATGCTGCTATCATTCCCGCAGCTCCCCCGCCTATTACTACAATTTTTCTCATATCCTTTCGTACTCCTTCCATCTTACCATTCCTGTTAGGCAATTATGAAACTCCCAAAACTTATATTAAGTCATCTCAAAAAAACAAATACCTTTCCTAATAGAAAATCGAACAAAAAGAGGTCTGCCTGAACAAACCTCTTATATCATGATGTTGGGGTCAAAAATATTTTGACCCCATGACACCTACGAATAACTCCGCACTTTGTACTTCCGCAATTCTAAACCATTTTTATTTACGGATTCCTTTCGCAATCAATATCTCATGAAATGCATCGCTGCTTACTGGTTTTGAGAAATAATATCCTTGAATTACGTCACAATAAATACTCTTTAAGAATTCATACTGATCTTCATTTTCAACACCTTCAGCTACAATCTTCATATCCAGAGACTGTCCTAAATGAACGATCGTGGTAACAATCTGATTTCCTCTTTCATCACCAATATCATCCACAAAACTTTTATCAATCTTAATAACATCTGCCGGAATATTCTTTAACATATTCAAAGAAGAATATCCGGTTCCGAAATCATCAATCAATACGTTAATTCCTAATTCATGAAGATCACGAATGGTATTCAGCAATATATTAGAATCCGAAACAAAGGTAGTTTCCGTCAATTCCAATTCCACCAGCGAACTCGGTATTTGGGCATTCTCAATAATATCAGAATAAGTCTGAAGAAAATTGTTATTATATAGCTGTAACTGTGATAAATTTACAGATACAGGAACTACCCTTAATCCTTCCTTCTTCCATCTGGCAATATCAAGACAAACTGTCTCAAATACATACTGATCTAATGTTGTGATAAAACCATTCTTTTCAAACAACGGTATAAATTCATTTGGATATATCATACCATCTTCCGCACACCAGCGAACCAAGGCTTCTGCTCCTACCAGTTCTTTGGAAGCCGCAGAAAATTTCGGTTGATAAAACACCACAAACTCATGATCCCGAATGGCTTGTTCCATTCTGTTTTCAATTTCTTTCTCACGAAGTAGTTTCTTTCTTAAATTATCATTATAAATGGCATACAGTTTTCCGTGCTGTCCTTTTATGGTTCCTTTTGTAATGGCAGCATGGTCAATTACCTTATTAATATCAAATTCTCCACCAGGCTTCACTTCACAAATTCCCACGGATAACTCAATTTCATAATTTCCGTTCTTCTTTAAATTTTTAACTTCTAAATCTATCCTCTCAATCCGCTCTGTTACTTCACTTATTTCATCATACTTTAAAAACAACATAAATTCATCTGCACGTTTATGTGAAAATGCTTCCCCCGGCTGAATCTGACGTTTAATCATTCCCCAAATATGCTTAATGATGTAGTTTCCTTCTGAATATCCGAAAATATCGTTAATTAATTTAAACTTATCAATATCCATGGTAATCATGGCATATTTCTTAGATTTATTCTGAGAAACAATCTCCTGCACATCAACCTTGAACTTATCATAGGTAGCTCCTCCGGTTAGTGGATCAACATATGCGATTTCTTCTATCTTTTTACGGCTCTTATAGAAAATATAAGTAATCGCTGACAACAGACCGGCAAATAATATAACAACTCCTAATAATACCAATGAGGTTACTCTTATGGTGTGATAGAGCTTATGATTCAACTCACTTTCCGGAACCACTGTAAGCAGATACCAGTCATTATATCCTACCATCCGGTAATACATGTACTTATCCACTTCATTATGAAAAACAACATAACCGTCTACTTCATTTGCTTTTAGTTCCTTCATCAAAGTCTGAACACACTCTTCATTTTCCTCAGATGCATTTATCATAGCTCCAAAAATATTATCATAATTCTGGAAACTGTTCGGATTATTAGAAGAAATAATTGATTCTCCGTTATTTTTCACCACGTAAGAATATCCTTCTCCATCAAAAGAGGTAATCTCTACTATATCCCGGTATACTTCCACATCGTATGTTACAAACAAGGCACCCACAATCTTTCCATCAACAGCAATCGGTGCCGTATACATAATAACATCCTTACCATCATAATCTGTTAAGGCATCTGAAATATATGAACGATTCTGCATTGCAAAGCGAAAATTTTTAAGACTCCAGGCTACATAGGCCTCCCCATTCGTGGTATAAGCCGTTCCATCATTCCTGATGATACCAATGTTCTTATAATTTACATCCTTAGCAACCATAGAGTCATCTTTAAAATCCAAATCATCCAACGCTTCTAAAATCAAATCCGTATCTTCTAAATTCATCTTGGAAATCAACTGCGCCATACTGTCCACGTACCGTACCCTGGATTCCATTTCACGGGTCAAGGTGGCAACAGACTGATACGAAACTTCACTTAAAGTAAGCTCCAATTCACTTTTATAACTTTCATAAAGCATTTTTACATAAAAAGCTGCCCCAACACACATAAGAAGGGTAAAAAACAATACAATACGTATACTTCGCTTTATATATTTTTTATGTTTCATTTTCACACCTCCTATTATATTGGTTAAAATGCCTATGATTATTTTTATTTTAACGCTTTTTTTGTTAATTTTCAATCCTAATTCTACACAAAATATAGTTTATTTCTTGTCTATATTAACAATTCAAACACCAAATATAGAAAATACTTTCCCGCACATAAAAATACAAAAAAGTATTTTCCTCACACACTAATACATAAAAGCATTTTCCTCACACACTAATACATAAAAGCATTTTCCTCACACACTAATACATAAAAGTATTTTCCTCACACACTAATACATAAAAGTATTTTCCTCACACACTAATACATAAAAGCATTTTCCTCACACACTAATACATAAAATACTTTTCCTACACATAAAAAAGAAAGAATTTTTTGTCAAAACAAAAAATTCTTTCCTTTATCCTCTCAAACCAGAGAAATATAGTATTTACATAAAAAACTGTAAATTATATTTCTCTGATAAAAGCCGCATATAATTCCGGCTAAAATATTACAACACAAGGAAACCAAAGGATAGTTCGTCCTTCCATCACAGTAATATTTTTTAAACAGGGTATGCCTTATTCTTCGAATCCGCTACAGAAGCATCTACCTTAGTTTGCTGAGCTTCACGATATTTAAAGAATTCCGTAGCAACCTGTGGGAATAATGCATAAGTTAATACATCTTCTTCCTGTTGTTTCCATTGAGACATTTCTGCTTCAATCTTATCTAATTCTGGTTCCAACAAGTCTGCAGGACGACAGGTAATTGGTTTTTTATCACCAATTGCTTTCTTTTGTACTTCTTTATTAAATGGTTTTACAGTCTGACCATATTCACCAGCTAATAAAGCTTTACTTTCTTTTGTACACATCTTATATCTTTCGCCCATAATAACGTTCAATACAGCCTGTGTACCAACAATCTGGCTAGAAGGAGTAACAAGTGGTGGTTCACCAAAGTCTTTACGAACTCTTGGCACTTCCTCTAACACTTCGTAATACTTATCTTCTGCTCCCTGCTCTTTTAACTGGGAAACAAGGTTGGATAACATACCACCCGGTACCTGATATAATAAAGTCTTAATATTAACACCCATAACCTTTGGATTTAATAATCCGGAAGCCAATGCTTCTTCCTGCATAGGTCTAAAGTAATCTGCAATTTCAGCTAATAAATTCTGGTCAAATCCCGGATCAAACTCAGTTCCACGGAAAGTTTCTGCCATTACTTCCGTCGCCGGCTGGCTGGTACCCAAAGCAAATGGTGACATTGCAGTATCAATGATATCACATCCTGCTTCCACTGCCTTAAGGTAAGTCATGGCTGCAACACCACTGGTGTAGTGTGTGTGTAACTGGATTGGTAATTTTGTTGCAGACTTTAATGCCGTTACTAATTCTGTAGCCTGATATGGAACCAAAAGACCAGCCATATCCTTGATACAGATAGAATCAGCACCCATGTCTTCGATTTGTTTTGCCATATCCATCCAGTAATCCAAAGTATAAGCATCACCTAATGTATAAGAAAGAGCAACCTGAGCATGTCCCTTTTCTTTGTTTGCAGCTTTTACTGCTGTCTCTAAATTTCTGATATCATTTAAACAGTCAAAAATACGGATAATATCAATACCATTTGCAATGGATTTCTGAACGAAATATTCTACCACATCATCTGCATAATGACGATATCCTAAGATGTTTTGCCCTCTGAATAACATCTGTAACTTTGTATTTTTAAATCCATCACGGATTTTTCTAAGTCTTTCCCATGGATCTTCTTTTAAGAAACGTAAGGATGCATCAAATGTCGCACCACCCCAGCATTCTACAGCATGATATCCAACCTTGTCCATCTTGTCAATGATAGGTAACATCTGTTCTGTGGTCATTCTGGTAGCAATCAAAGACTGATGTGCATCACGTAATACAGTTTCCATTATTTTAACTGGTCTTTTTACAGTTTTTTGTTCTGCCATTTTCGTATCCTCCTAATTTATTTCACACCAAAGATAGCCATGAAGGTTCCGGCTGCAACTGCAGTACCGATAACACCTGCTACGTTTGGTCCCATTGCATGCATTAATAAAAAGTTTGTAGGGTCAGCTTCAGAACCAACCTTTTGTGAAACTCTGGCAGCCATAGGCACCGCAGATACACCTGCTGAGCCAATCAATGGATTGATTTTTCCACCACTAAGTTTGCACATTACTTTACCAAATAGTACACCAGACGCAGTACCAACTGCAAAAGCAACCAAACCTAATACTACGATTTTTAAGGTATCCAGGCGAAGGAATGCCTGTGCCGTGGTAGTCGCACCAACAGATGTTCCAAGCAAGATTACAACGATATACATCATAGCATTCTGTGCTGTATCAGATAACTGTTTTACAACTCCACATTCTCTAAATAAGTTACCTAACATCAACATACCAACCAAAGGTGCTGTGGTAGGTAAAATCATAACTACTACGATAGTTACTACGATAGGGAATAAGATTTTCTCTAACTTAGAAACCGGTCTTAACTGCCCCATCTTAATCTTTCTCTCTTCTTCTGTTGTGAAGAGCTTCATAATTGGTGGCTGAATAATAGGTACCAAAGACATATAAGAATATGCGGCTACCGCAATGGCGCCCATAAGACCTGTTTGTCCTAATTTACCTGCAAGGAAAATAGAGGTAGGACCGTCTGCACCACCGATAATGGAAATGGCTGCCGCTGCCTTATCATTAAATCCCATGGCAATTGCTAAAATATATGCTGTATAAATACCAAACTGTGCTGCTGCACCAAGCAAGAAACTCTTAGGGTTTGCAATCAAAGGTGCGAAGTCAGTCATGGCACCAACTCCCATAAAAATAAGTGATGGTAAAATACTCCACTCATCCAGCAAGAAGAAGAAATGTAATAATCCGCCTTCTTCAATAATAGGAGGGTACATATTTGAAAGCAACATACCAAACGCGATTGGGACTAACAGCAATGGTTCGTATCCTTTTTTGATTGCAAGATATAAAAATATACATGCAACAGCGATCATAACGATATTACCCCAATACAGTGAGGCAAAGGCTGTCTGATCTAATAAATTATTTAACGTATCAATAACGTAATCCATTCGTTTATTCCTCCCGATAATTTTTTGGGATTACTCAATAGCAAATCCTAGTTCAATGTAGCTAAAACATCGCCACTTTCAACGCTGGCACCTTCAGATACATTAATGCTGGCTACAGTACCATCTTCCGGAGCTACTACTTCGTTTTCCATCTTCATGGCTTCTAATACGATGATAACATCGCCCTTCTTTACAGCTTGTCCTACAGATGCCTTTACACCTAGAATCTTACCAGGCATTGGAGCGGTTACTTTAACACTTCCTTCTGTGCCAGATGCCTTTGGTGCTGCTGGTGCCGCTGGAGCTGCTGCTACCGGAGCTGTTGCAGGAGCCGGTGCCGCTGCCACTGGAGCTGCTGCTACTGCGCCTTGTCCTAATTCTTCCACTGCTACATCATAAGCAGTACCATTTACAGTAATTCTATAATTCTTCATAATAAATTTCCTCCAATTCTAACTATTTACGTTTTACTTTCTTAATAGATCGTACAATCAGCTGGTCTGCACTTGTAGCATTACAGGTAGATGATGCTAAAATCGCAGCTGTAATAACAGCAACTAATTCACTGTTATCCATTTCATTGGCAGTTACCGAAGGTTTCGTCTTTACAGCCGGAACAGGTATCGACACCTTCGCTTCTTTCACTACAGGTACCTCTTCTTTTTTCTTTTTCTTTTCCATAATCAGCGGAATAAGGCCAAATGCCTTAATAATGAGAGAAATAAGAATCAGTACAATAAATACCGTACCCATACCCATCAAGGTATTCATAAGAGCTTTCACAACCTTTTCCTTGGTGGTGTATTCTGCAGTAGGTGTAATATTTACAACCCTTCCTTTTTTATCTATGGATACTTCTACTGTTGCATTTCTTTCATTACCTTCTAAAGAAATAATAACATTCTGATTATCACCATAAGTAATTTCCTTCGTTTTTAAACCTGTCGTTTCATATATTCCCAGACAAGTAGCCATCATCTGACTTTCTGTCAACTCACCATTTGATATAGCGGTATACAATTCATAAATCGATGCGGTGGCTGACTCAGAGTCAAATTTCACGCCATCTACTTCTTCTATAAACTTATTGAAGGTTTCAACAAATGCTTCTATTTCCTCATCTTCTACAGAATCAGCAAAAATCTCATTCTGCTTAGCAAGTTCAATGGTTAAATTACCATCAATAAGATATTGAGTGACGTTATACGCACAAAGCTTTGCGTAATCTTCGGTTTGATATCCTTCCGAAGCATCTCCATCATTCTGTCCACAAGCGGAAAAAGCAAACACACAGGTTACCATACATAATACTAATAATAACTTCTTTAATTTAGTTTTCATGTTAGTCACCTCATTCTAAACCGTACCATGTTTTTTACTTGGACGATCCTCTCTTTTTGTAAATAACATTTCCATGGCTGCAATGACTCTTTTTCTTGTTGCGTCCGGTTCAATCACATCATCCACATAGCCTCTCTTTGCAGCTGCAATGGCGCTAGACTGAAGTGTCTCATATTCTGCTGCCTTTTCTTTTATCAAGGCGTTCTTATCCTCTGCCTTTTCAATTTCATCCGCATACATAATCTTTGCTGCCATAGTAGGACACATGGTTCCAATCTTTGCAGTTGGCCATGCAAACTCAATATCAGCTCCGATAGATTTCGAATTCATAGCAACATAAGCAGTTCCAAAAGCATCCCCAATTACAACATTCACCTTAGGTACCGTCGCATTAGCAAATGCATAAGTCAATTTTGCAACAGCACCTGCTACTGTCTTTTCTTCTTCCACAGTGGCTGCAAAACCTTTACAATTCGTTAAAGTAAGAACCGGAATCTGGAACGCATCACAGAAAGTAACAAATTTCGCTGCCTTTAAAGCACCATTGGTACTTAAAACACTACCACCTTCGTTTACCTGGTTTGCAACACATCCAACTGTAATTCCATTTAACTTCATAAATCCTGTTACCATGTCCTTGGCAAAGTCTTTCTTAAGTTCAACGAAAGTCTGATTATCCGCAATGGTAATCAGTACGGATTTCGCATCTTCCTTTAAGCCATCCACATTAGGAACGATACGGTTAACATCATCGAAACAATCTGTACAAATCTCATCACCGTAGCAAGATGGTAAAATATCTACTAACTGTCTGATCTGTCCTAATACTTCTAATTCCGTATCAAAAACACCATCTGTTAATCCTGTCTGCTCGCTATGGTAAGTCGCAGCAGCAGTATTTAGCTTGGTTTCATTGTTTCCGTCTAAGGCATTTGGACTGTTTACAAATAATTTTGCTCCTTCTTTTGCCATAAATGTAAAATCAGACAAAGAAGAAACGATGGCAGAACCACCACCACAAGTACCAAATACAGCTGTGATTTGTGGAATCACTCCGGATGCCAAAGTCTGCTTTAAATAAATTTCACCAAAACCATTTAACGCATCTGTAGCTTCCTGCAATCTTAATCCTGCACAGTCAACTAAACCAACAACAGGGGCACCAACCTTCATTGCCATATCATAAATCTTAGCAATCTTCTTTGCGTGCATTTCTCCCACAGAACCGTTTAGTACTGTTACATCCTGGCTGTACACATATACAAGATTTTCATTAATCACACCATAACCGGTAATGACACCATCAGCTGGATTTTCTTTGTCCTGCATGTTAAAGTCTGTACTTCTGCTGGTAACATAAGCTCCAACTTCAACAAAGCTTGAGTCGTCAAGTAAAGATGCTATTCTTTCTCTTGCTGACAACTTGATAGAATTGCTCATTTTTAGCCCTCCATATTCTATTAATTTTTAAGGTTTTACAAAAAGGTAAAACCAATTTATGCCGATTTTAATTTTATCTCTTTTTCACAATTTTTTCAAGTGCTAAAACAATTCTTTTCCATATATTTTACAAAATCCAATGGAATTTGCGAAACCGAAATTCATCCAGCCTTATAATTATTCTAATAATACTACTTGGGCATTTGTATTCTACAAAATTTAAAATTATACTAATGGCACTTCTCAGACATTTGTATTCCATAAGATACAGAATTTTCCTAATAATACTCCTTAAACATCAATAAAATTATATAAATTTACAAAAAACCAATTCACAACAGTCCTTATAACTCATTTTTTCCACTGAATTAGAACTATATACAGGAATGTCTTTATAATATTCTGAATTAAGATAAATACTGATACTGCCAATCTTCTGCTTTTCTTTCACCGGAGCATTTAATACCTCCGGAAGATTTATTTTATATACAATGTTTTCATCTTTCTTTATTAATAAATGTTCTTCAAAACGAATCGATAAATTAATATATTCTGATTTTACATTATTTTTCACCGGTATCTGCGGCAACATAATCTGATCCTGATTCAGCTTTGTTGTCTGGTATTCTGTAAATCCGTAATTCATCAATTTTTTCGTATCTTCCCATTTATAGCTTTTATTCGGCGGCCAGCCGGAAGCTAATACCACACTAACCAACTGCTTTTCCTCCCGTATTGCAGCACCTACAAAACAGTATCCGGCCATAGACGTATATCCGGTTTTTACCCCTATGGCACCTTCGTATTGTGTTAAAAAAGCATCCCGGTTATAAGCTGTTTTTTTATTCCCTTTGGTCTTTTCGTAAAAATCATAATTCACCGTATTAACAATTTCTAAAAATTGCGGATTTTTCAATGCATAGCAGGTAATCAGGGCAAGGTCATAGGCGGTCGTATAATGTTCTTCCGCATCCAGACCATTTGGCGTTACAAAGTTGGTATCATAGGCACCTATATCCTTCGCCTTATTGGTCATTTCCTCACAAAAAGTTTCAACATCACCACTTACATGCTCTGCAATTGCTACGGCACAATCATTATAGGACTCAAGCATAAGTGCATAAAGTAAATCCTTTAATATGTACTGCTCCCCTTCTTTCATTCCCAACCTTACTTTCGGTTGATTGCACGCATTAGAGGAAACGGTCACCAATTGTTCCAAATCACTATTTTCTAACACATAAATACAAGTCATTATTTTTGTGGTACTTGCCATGGGCAAAACTTCATATCCATTTTTTTCAAATAATACTCTTTTAGAAACCGCGTCCATTAATAAGGCTGATTTTGCATATAAATTCGCCGGTTCCTCTCCTGAGTCAGCATTTTCCGGCAATGTTCCGGAATCATCATCCCATGTTACCATTTTCTCCAATTGGTCTATCGTGGAAAAAGTATCCGGCATCCATTTGATATGGCAGGAACCGGCATAAAACAAAAATAGGAGCAGTAATATACTACCTCCTATTTTCCTACGTGCAATCAGAATTTTCGCTTTCATAATAACACCATTTTTATTCACTTTTTTATTATACTATGAATGTAAATTCTGTCTTATGCGTTTGAAATCTGCACCTATGATTCCTTTTGATCTTATTTAT
>JBGVLX010000144.1:0-4341 GCA_045124495.1 Lachnospiraceae bacterium | reverse complement strand
ACTTAAAAGTGGTGACTACCACATCAAATGAATACGCCACAGCTTTTGGTTTTACAGAAGAAGAAGTGTTTGCTGCACTAGAACAATGTGGATTAGGGGAAGAAAAAGAAAAAGTCAAGGAATGGTATGACGGCTTCGTGTTTGGTGAACAGGAAGACATCTATAATCCATGGTCTATCCTTAACTTTTTGGATACCGGTGAGTACGCAACCTACTGGGCCAATACTAGCTCCAACAGTTTGGTTGGAAAACTGATTCGGGAAGGAAATGGTGCCATTAAGAAACAGTTTGAGGAATTGCTTCAGGGGAATCATTTGCGTGTTCCCATCGATGAGCAGATTGTCTATAACCAGCTGGATGACAATGAAGAAGCAGTATGGAGTCTGTTGGTTGCTAGCGGTTATCTAAAAGTCTTGGATTACGACCGTCTGGGAGATCTGGAATTAGGAGAAGAAGCTCTTTATGAATTGGCAGTGACTAATCGTGAAGTGCGGATTATGTTTGATGGTTTGGTTCGCTCCTGGTTTAAGAAGACCAATGCAGACTATAACGATTTCATAAAGGCGATGCTGATGAAGGACGTGGATGCCATGAATGAGTATATGAATCAGATGAGTCTTGAACTGTTTAGTAGTTTTGATACCGGAAAACGGGCATCAAAAAAGGCACAGCCGGAACGGTTCTATGATGGATTTGTATTAGGCTTAATGGTTGATTTACAGAGGGAATATATGGTGACTTCCAACAGGGAAAGCGGTTTTGGGAGATATGACGTTGTAATAGAACCGAAGAACCCGGAAAAAAATCCGGCAATTATTATAGAATTTAAGGTATTTAACACCAAAAGAGAAGCGTCCTTGGAGGATACCGTCCAGGCAGCCCTTGCCCAAATAGAGGAAAAACGATACGATGCAGCCCTGCTTGCAAAAGGTATACAGGAAGACAGGATATATAAATATGGATTTGCATTCGAAGGGAAAACGGTGCTGATTGAGAAAGCATAGGAAATGGATATTAACTAGTAAACCTGCATAACCATATTTCTATGATGAAGGACGTGAATCATTTCGACTTAGTCACTCCAATTTTTGCTCCAATTTTCTTGACTAAATTCAATTTATTGTTTACAATGGGACTGTCACTACACTTGAATCGTGGAGTATTTGGATTGAAACAAAGAAAGAAACTGCAAAATAGGTTAAAAAGGGGGTTGCAGTTATGAGGGAATTAGGACATAATCTAACAGACAGGGTATAATCCTGTGTATTAGTGTTTCTCAAAAAGAAAATATAGATTATAACAAAGCATACCAACCATAGGTAACTATGGTTTTGGTGTGCTTTTTTGATTTTATAAGAAAATTTACAGGAGGAATGAGGATATTATGAAAAAATGGAAGAAAGGATTAAAGAGGCTCACTGCAATAGCGCTTGCAGTGATGATGGTGGGGACAACGACGGATTTTTCTGCCTTTGCAGTATCAGCAGCAGAAGGGGGAAGTATTGAATGTATTGGCATTTGATAAGTGCGAAATGTTCGTAAAAATGACGAACACAAATAAGGATGCTATATACTAGCCTTAGCAACAACGCAAATAAACCCATGTTATTTCTGAAAGAACAGGTAGGAGTAAGAAGGAGGTTTATAAGACTACCAGAGAGGATTCATATTTTGATGCGAAGGAGGCTATAGAATATGGTTTGGCTACGGGAATTGTGGCTGAAACCAATAAAACACTTGGTAATGGTCAGTTGGTATTAGGTTAATGAAAAGGAGATATAGGTATGGAAAATATTAAAGCTATTTTAGATAAGATTATGGATACACCAGCAGTTGAGTTTGTTAATGTTAAGGAGCCTGATGGTATCAAGCTTAAGGCTATTATGAGATGTAGGAAAGGAGATGAAAATGAGCCTAAGAAGGATGTAAGTAAGGTGACTTACAGAGAATTTCTGATTAGTTTTGCAGAGTTATATGTAAAGGCACCTTTGGGTATGGTACTGTCCTTTCAATATGATTGGGCGTATTTTAAAGGGAAATCCCAGTTGATGAATGAGCTTACCAGTTTGAACTATAATAAGATGATACACATCATCGCAAATTTATTCGAGAAAGAAGCTGAGAGAAAAGACTTCTTAGAAAGCTGTTCAGACTGCGATATTACTTCTCTTATGGGAAAGGATAAGGATAATACCTTAGAAGACTATTATAAGGTGGTGGCTTACTTGATGGTAGAAGGTAATAAAAATAAGGATAATGAAGAAAAGTATATGAGTTTTATGAATGATGCTGTGCATATTGCTTCTAATAATATATTGTTCCCGTTGGCTGCATATGCCAAATTAGGTTAGAAACAGGAGGTCATATTTATGGAAGATATTAGAGTGATTTTAGAGTGATTTTAGATAAGGTTATGGATACACCAGCAATTAGTATTTTTAATGTTGAAAGAGGTATTAGGTTAAGTGCTCTTATGAAGTGCATGAAAGGAGGTGAAAAGGAAAAACCGAAGGATATAAGTCAGGTGACTTTCGGGGAGTTTTTGAATAAGCTTACAGAAATATCTGCGAAACCGCCTTTTGAAATGGAGCTTTCCTTTGTTCGTGATTGGGAGTATTTTCGCGGTAAATCTGATATATGGAAGGAACTTACAGGATTAAATTATAATTTGCTTATAGAGACTGTAAGCCAGCTTTTTAAAACTGAAGAGATGAGGAAATGGTTTAGGGAGGTGGTTACTGGCTGTTATATCACTAGAGATATGATGGTCGATAAGGAGAAAACTCTGGAAAGCTATTATGAGGTGGTAGCTGATTTGATGCGTAAGGCTAATGATGTTGCGCCCCTCTCATCCTGACTTTCAACTGATATGATTGCCTGTCACTGAATTAACCGATATACTGTCACCAGAGAATAAAAAAGAAAGGATCCTGGAATCCCTCTTCTTTGGCCAGTTGATGTATTCCAGGATCTATGATGGTATCACTACCATGGTTATCATATCAAAGTATCGGTTAGAGTGTAAAGAGGATATTTTTTGTAATCAGTGAGGAAGATGCCATCTGTCCGGAGTGTGGGAGCTCTCTATGCAGGAGAGACAAGAAGCTGAGGGTCCATAAGGAGGCTGGCGGCAGAAAACACTGGTTTGTTATAAACCGACTGAAATGCACTAATGGAAAATGCGGGAAGCTTCATAACGAGCTGCCGGATTGCATGATTCCATACAAGCATTACGGAACACAAATCATAGAAGATGTGGTGGATGTTCCAAAATAAGGCAAACATCAATGGACAGATGAAATCGATGCTGCAACATCTCATGGATTTGGATATAGAGTTTCTGAAATCCAGAGATTCTTTACTGGAGGGACTCAGAGAAAGGATAAGCCCCGGATGGCTATCGGTAGTTGTCCGTTTTATATATAACTCCGGAGGAAGGATAGAACCATATCCGGAGACGTAGGATTTATGCACCTACTTTTGTGTGCAGTCATAACAGCTTTGTAATAAGGTTATCTCAAAGAATTCTTTGGATTCTACGGAAAAGGAGGTAGCATTATGCAGAGTAAGGAAACAAAGAAATGGCAGGATGAGGAGGCATTAGCCCGCTTCAGGAATGGAACAGGGACACCAGGGGTCTGATTTTTTTGGATACTGCCGTGGTAAGTGAAGCCTTTCTGCACCATGAGACAAGAAGACTGGATAATGCTGGATGTTTTTCATTTGGAGATGTAAGGTATGAGGCGAGTGCATCACATCACTTGCAAATGCAGAGGTAGAGATAGTATACGATCCGATGAATACAGAAGTAATAAAGGTTCTGTATCAGGATATGGAGCCGATTAAGGCACATCGGGTAAAAATCGGTGCATTCTGTGACAAGAAATCACCGGTGCCGGTGGCGATGACAGATAAACTTCCGGAAACATCAAGATTTCTGGATGCTCTGGATGAAGGGAGGAAAAGCCTTTTTCCCCTAAGCTAATAATATGATAAGTAAAGGCACGGTAGCTTTTTGAGATATCCCCCTGTCAGTTAGACAGGGGGATATTATTTTACAAATAAATATATTTTCTTTTGCAAAAAATAAAATAATTCCTTGTAATATGCCGATAAAGGTGTTATAATCCAATCAAAGCAAATTTTCATTGGACGAAAAAGAAAAAATCTGCTATACATGGATTGTAAATGTATGGTATACTATTGTCATCGATGTATGTGGAAAGTTTTTGATAAAATTGATACGAAAAGGCATACCACACACATATCCCAGTGATACATCTATTTTGAATCTATCTACGGATTCAAAACATATCATATTCGTAATGAATTCAGAAAATT
>JBGVLX010000143.1:0-2282 GCA_045124495.1 Lachnospiraceae bacterium | reverse complement strand
TTCACTATGTTTCAAAAAGTGGTATTATAGACAATAGGATTATGCTACATTCAAAATCAACTTTCTGAGGGTAGATTCAAATGGCAAATCCCATGCATCCAGGTGTTGTAGCATCAGGATGTGATAAAGTCGGCAGTACCACATCTTTGTTGAGCGGTGTCTGCCGTCTTCTAGTTTAAAGTCTAATTGCTCGCGTTTATTTGAGCGTTCCGCAGATGTTCTTGCGTTATACTCCAGCTTCCATTCCTTGCTGCTTCTTGGTGGATTATTAAATAATCTTGGATTATCATTCATTACCAAATGAACGGTGCGTCCATACTTGGCATCCGAGCATGGATTGTCGCAGGTACAGGAAATACAGCCGTTTTTTCTGCTTATTTTGGGACACTTGAATTTAATGCGTCCTTTCGCAACTTCAACACCATCACGGCGCATGCGATTACCACATGGACAGACTGGTACCCCATCCTTATCAATGGTAAAGTCGTTTTTATAGACAGGTGGTCTGCCACCTTTGCCGTTAAGATCGATAAAAGGTGTGATATTTTCACGCTGAAAGTATTGATAATAAGGCATGGCATCATGGGCAGAATCTAATAGTACCTTTGAGATTTTATAGTCTGGCAGGAATGATTTCATTCTGAAAAAAGCATGTAAAAATCCATGTGAATCATGCTTGGAAGCACAGGAATAGTGAGGGAATACAGGCAAGTCACTTTCAGCGTCAACAAGCATGTATAAGTCATATCCATGATAAAAACAATCACGGGATGAATCCCATCCGATATCGCAGTCGGGCTGGGAGAAGTAGCGGTCACATTTGCAGTCGGTAATACCGTTTTCTTTGCATTTACAGACACGATGCTTACGTTCACGGTGTGAAGTAACAACAGGAGTTCCATCTCCGGCGAGTGCTAAAGCATTTTTATGAATAAGTTCTTTATCGACAGAAATATCAAGGAATTCTTTTTTATAGATTTTAAACAGAGAAGCATACGGCTGATTATCTAAATGAAACTCAGTGTTTTCCAACTCAGGGAGGAGTTCAGCAACGGTAACTTTTTCTACAGAATCCGCTTTTGTTCCTTTAGATTTAGGTTTTTTAACCTTTGTCTTAAGGGGATGGATATGAGAAGACATATGACTATCATCGGAGTCCCAAAGACAACGGTTAATGAAATCATAAAAAGTTCCAACACCAGGAGTATTGCCTACTTCAAATCCACTAAGAATGGCATAAAGAGGATTGATTTTAAGCTGAGCAGCCCATTCTGTTAAGGAAGTAACCTTAAAATCGATAGATAAAAGATAGGAACGCTGCATGCAGGATGGAGTTCTTGGAGCAGGACCAAATTTGGAGTATTTGTCTTTCATTAACTCATCTGTATATGACAAATCAAGATTCCAAAATCGTTCAATGACATCCCATGTGGAACGTGCAAGAGCATCAGGATCAGGATAATATTTACGAAGATTAGTAACAACAAAGTTTTGGTAGTCAGAATGACTGCCACAGTTAACAGGTAACATAAAAATCGCCTCCACATTGAAAAATATTTACCGCCGCGCGGACGGTTTCTTATTAATCAATAGGCGCAAAGCGCCGCATTTTTTGCGGTGTTTGTCAAGTGTTTTTTTAAAAAAAGTGGGGGATTTTATAAAAAAGGATTCTGAAAGCCTTTATATATACAGGCTTAAAGATTCCGAGAGATTATTCCATTAAAAAGGAGTGTGCTTTTATTGGTAGAGAGTGGTAGAAATTCTGAAGAAAGTGAGAGGATAATATAGTGATACATATAGAGAAAGCAAATGATTTATTTGATAGGAAGTTCCATTGTTCACAGGCGGTGTTTGCAGCATTTGCAGAGGAATTAGGATTAACGGAAGAACAAGCTTTAAAGATAGGCGCGTGTTTTGGAAGTGGAATGAGAAAAGGAGAAGTGTGCGGTGCATGTACCGGAGCACTTATGGCATTAGGATTAAAGTTTGGTCAGGCGCATGAGCAAGATATTAATAGCCGTTTAAAAACGAATGAAGTAACCGATAGATTTATGGTGAAATTCGCAGAAGAAAATGGTTCTTATATGTGTAAGGATCTGTTGGGGTGTGATTTGTCTACCGAAGAAGGAATTGAAGTGGCATTAGAAAAGAGAGTATTTACAGAGTTTTGTCCTAAAATGGTTGAGTCAGCGGTAAGAATAGCAGAAGAAATTATGGAAGAGTAATTTGAAAGAAACGTAAAATTTCAGTCTTGTGGAGAGATTGAAAGCACACATGAATTT
>JBGVLX010000142.1:0-18698 GCA_045124495.1 Lachnospiraceae bacterium | reverse complement strand
GATCACGGTTAATACCACGAAGTAATGCACCGATGTTATCACCAGCCTGAGCTTCGTCTAACATCTTACGGAACATTTCGATACCAGTAACAACTGTCTTCTGGTTCTCTTCTTTGATACCAACGATTTCAACTTCTTCGTTTACATGAAGAACACCACGTTCTACTCTACCTGTAGCAACTGTACCACGACCTGTGATTGTGAATACGTCTTCTACTGGCATAAGGAATGGCTGATCTGTTGCTCTCTGAGGATCTGGAATATGTTCGTCAACTGCTGCCATTAATTCCATGATCTTGTCTCCCCATTCACTGTTTGGATCTTCAAGAGCTTTTAAAGCAGATCCTTTGATGATTGGGCAGTCTGTGAATTCATATTCTTCTAACTGTTCTGTAATTTCCATTTCTACTAATTCAAGTAATTCTTCATCGTCAACCATATCACATTTGTTCATGAATACAACGATGTAAGGAACACCTACCTGACGAGATAATAAGATGTGCTCTTTTGTCTGAGCCATAACACCGTCAGTAGCAGCTACAACGAGGATAGCACCATCCATCTGAGCAGCACCAGTGATCATGTTCTTAACGTAGTCAGCATGTCCTGGACAGTCAACGTGAGCGTAGTGTCTGTTTTCAGTTTCGTATTCAACGTGAGCAGTAGAGATAGTGATACCTCTTTCTCTTTCTTCTGGAGCCTTATCGATGTTTTCGAAATCTACAGCTGCGTTACCAGCTACTCTTTCAGATAAAGTCTTAGTGATAGCTGCAGTTAAAGTAGTCTTACCATGATCTACGTGTCCAATTGTACCAATGTTACAATGAGGTTTGCTTCTGTTAAACTTTTCTTTAGCCATTTTTTTAATGTCCTCCTTTTAATTACGCCCCTTGGGCTTTCATTTAAATAATATTGTCCCAGGAACTGACAAATATTTCACTGATACAGTGTATATTTATCCAATCCCTAGTTTTTCCGTTTTATCGGTTATTCAAGATTATATTGCATTTCACAAGGAAATGCAAGTATAATCCGAATTTATTTCTTATTTTTTCTTTTCAGCAATTACTTTTTCCTGAATAGACTTTGGAGCCTGTTCATACTTATCAAAGAACATAGAGTAATTTCCACGTCCCTGAGTTCTTGAACGTAAGTCAGTTGAGTATCCGAACATTTCAGCAAGTGGTACATATGCCTTAACCATCTTACCACCACCGATATCTTCCATACCTTCGATACGTCCACGACGAGCATTGATATCACCAATAACATCGCCCATGTACTCTTCTGGCATAGTAACTTCAACTCTCATGATTGGTTCAAGTAAAACTGCTCCTGCTTTGTTCATAGCATCCTTAAATGCCATAGAACCGGCAATGTGGAATGCCATTTCATTTGAATCGACTTCATGGTAAGAACCATCGTATACAGTCGCCTTAACACCAAGTACTGGGAATCCTCCAAGGATACCAGCCTGAGTTGCTTCTTCAATACCTTCTCCAACAGCTGGGATATATTCCTTAGGAATTGCACCACCAACTACAGTTGAAGTAAATTCGAAAGTCTTTTCTCCGTTAGGATCCATAGGCTCGAATTTAACCTTACAGTGTCCGTATTGTCCACGACCACCGGATTGTTTTGCGTACTTACTATCAACATCAACAGCCTTAGTAAAGGTTTCTTTGTAAGCTACCTGAGGAGCACCTACGTTAGCTTCTACCTTAAATTCACGAAGAAGTCTGTCTACGATAATTTCAAGGTGAAGTTCACCCATACCAGCGATGATAGTTTGTCCTGTTTCCTGATCAGTATGAGCACGGAATGTAGGATCTTCTTCAGCAAGCTTTGCTAAAGCTTCACCCATCTTACCCTGTCCAGCTTTTGTCTTAGGCTCAATTGCTAATTCGATAACTGGTTCTGGGAATTCCATAGATTCAAGAATAACTGGGTTTTGTTCATCACAGATAGTATCACCTGTTGTAGTGAACTTAAATCCAACCGCTGCTGCAATATCACCAGAGTAAACTTTATCAAGTTCTTCTCTCTTATTTGCATGCATCTGAAGCACACGACCAACACGTTCCTTCTTATTCTTAGTAGCATTTAATACGTATGAACCTGAGTTCATTGTACCAGAGTAAACTCTGAAGAATGCTAACTTACCTACGAATGGGTCAGTCATAATCTTGAATGCTAATGCAGAGAATGGTTCCTCATCAGACGAGTGTCTTTCAGTTTCATTTCCTTCCATATCTACACCCTTGATAGCAGGAATGTCTAATGGAGATGGCATGAATTCAACAACTGCATCCAATAATTTCTGAACACCCTTGTTTCTATATGCAGTACCACAACAAACTGGTACAGCTTCACAAGCGCAAGTTCCTTTTCTTAATGCTGCCTTTAACTGATCTACTGTAGGCTCTTCACCTTCTAAGTACATCATCATTAAATCGTCATCTAATTCGCAGATTTTCTCTACTAATTCTGTACGATATAATTCAGCATCGTCTTTCATATCATCTGGAATATCAATAATTGAAATGTCATCACCCTTATCATCATTGTAGATGTATGCTTTCATTTCAAATAAATCAACAATTCCCTTGAATTCATCTTCTTTACCGATTGGTAATTGAATGCAAATCGCATTCTTACCAAGTCTTTTCTTAATTTGGTCTACTGCACTGTAGAAATCAGCACCTAAAATGTCCATCTTATTGATGAAAGCCATACGTGGTACATTATAAGTGTCAGCCTGACGCCATACATTTTCTGATTGTGGTTCAACACCACCCTTTGCACAGAAAACACCTACAGCACCATCTAGTACACGAAGGGAACGCTCTACTTCAACAGTGAAGTCAACGTGTCCTGGAGTATCAATGATATTGATACGGTGTTCTAAAGCACCAGCCTTTGGCTTACAGTTTTCCTGTAAAGTCCAGTGACAGGTAGTTGCTGCGGAAGTAATTGTGATACCTCTTTCCTGCTCCTGTTCCATCCAGTCCATGGTAGCAGTACCTTCATGAGTATCACCAATTTTATAGTTAACACCGGTATAGTAAAGAATACGTTCTGTTGTAGTAGTCTTACCTGCATCAATATGAGCCATGATACCGATGTTTCTGGTTCTCTCTAATGGATATTGTCTTCCAGCCAAGGTTATTTCCTCCTTATATTAATTTAAGCTGCAAACGATATCTGCCAAAACAGATTAGAATCTGTAGTGAGCAAATGCCTTGTTTGCTTCTGCCATCTTGTGCATATCTTCTTTCTTCTTTACAGATGCACCAGTGTTGTTAGAAGCATCTAAGATTTCTTTTGCTAATCTTTCTTCCATAGTCTTTTCGCCTCTTTGACGAGAATACGTGGTAATCCAACGTAATGCTAAAGCTTGTCTTCTGTCTGGTCTTACGTCGATTGGTACCTGATATGTTGCACCACCAATACGTCTTGCCTTAACTTCTAATACAGGCATGATGTTATTCATTGCTTCTTCGAATACTTCTAATGCATCCTTCCCAGTTTCCTCGGCTACTCTTTCGAATGCACCGTAAACGATTTTTTGTGCAACACCTTTCTTACCATCTAACATAATGTTATTGATAAGCTTCGTTACGACCTTACTCTTGTAAATTGGATCTGCTAAAACGTCTCTTTTTGCTATATGTCCTTTACGTGGCACGGTTCTTCCCTCCTTAATATTTGATTAATTCTTCGGTACTCACATCCTTTAAGGATTGTGTTCGTGCGGTTAGGGCTTTGTATTTTCCTTAAAACAGGATAAAAAACATGCTCTTTTACGCACAAATGAAAAGTGGTATAGACCTTCTAAGTCCTAATGATTATTTTGCATCCTTAGGTCTCTTAGCACCATACTTAGATCTTGCCTGACGTCTCTTAGCAACACCAGCAGTATCTAATGTACCTCTGATAACATGGTATCTGGTACCTGGAAGGTCCTTTACTCTACCACCACGGATAAGAACAACGCTATGCTCTTGAAGGTTGTGTCCTTCACCTGGGATATAGCTTGTTACTTCGATTCCGTTTGATAGACGAACTCTGGCAATCTTTCTAAGAGCTGAGTTAGGCTTCTTAGGAGTTGCTGTCTTAACTGCTGTACAAACACCTCTCTTTTGAGGAGCGCTGGTATCAGTTGCTTTCTTCTTTAAAGAGTTAAATCCTTTTTGAAGAGCTGGTGCAGTAGACTTCTTTTCTACAGTTTGTCTTCCTTTTCTTACTAATTGGTTAAAAGTTGGCATGTTTTTCACCTCCTGCGATTTTTATGAAATAGTAACTTGTGGCTTTTTTCGCACACTGTTATATTATAAACATGATAAAATTAGATGTCAAGAATTTTTTGGTATTTTTATTTATTCTATATTCTGTCAATGGAATCACGGAAATTTTTCATTGATTCCTATTCTGATGATGGAAAAAAGTTTTTCCAAATACCCTAGGTTTATTTTTCACTACCACTATCCAAATTTAAATCATCGTTAAATTCCTGCATGATATGGATCGTCGCACTCGTTCCCAGACGATCCGCCCCAGCCTCTATCATTGCCTTCGCTGTTTTTAAATCCCGGATTCCGCCGGCAGCCTTTACCTTTGCCTTGTCCTTTACTGTATCTTTCATAATTCTAACAGCTTCTAGGGTGGCTTTTTTCTCATAAAATCCGGTGGATGTCTTAACAAAGTCCGCCTTGGCTGCCACTGCCAGCTGACAAGCTCTTACAATTTCTTTTTCTTCCAGCATTCCTGTTTCTAAAATTACCTTTAAAATCGCATTTTTGCTACAGGCCTTCTTTACCCTTTTTATATCCTTTAACACCTTATCATAGTTTTTGTCTTTTAAAGCACCAATATTCATTACCATGTCAATTTCTGTGGCACCATCTTTGATTGCTTTTTTGGTTTCCATTACTTTTATGGAAGTCTGGCTTGCGCCCAAGGGAAATCCCACCACAGTACATACTGCTACCCCTGAATTTTTCAGCTCCTGACTTGCCGTTCCTACCCTATAAGGATTTACGCAAACACTTGCAAAATGATGCTGTTTTGCTTCTTTGCATAAAGCAACGATTTCCTCCTTTGTGGCATCCTGTGCCAAATTTGTGTGATCAAAATAGCGATTTATATTTCGTAATTCCATACTTTCCTCTTTTCCTTTCTATACATTGTAATCAAAACAACAATGCCTGCTAACATTTAATTTCCGGTATATCCGGCATATGGTATGCATTGCATTTTTCAGTCCTCTATGCCAACCTATTTTTTCCAGAACCTCTCTAAATCTCCCAAATAATCAATCTGCCAGAATAGCAATAAAACATTTCTAACAATAAACACTCCCAACAGCATCACCATGCTAAGTGTCACAAGCCACTTCCGGTATTTAAAATGTTTTTTCCAGGGATGTGAAAAATAACGAAGCCACTCTCCAATATAATAATATAAGAAAATTCCTCCCCCATACAGAACAAGCGGATTGCTTAGAAATGACTCAATAAAATCAAGATTCAAGAATGCCCTTACTGCTCTGGTTCCCCCGCATCCAAAGCAATATAAATGAAGTAAATCATGCATATAGCAAGGGGTCACAGCCAGTTTTATCGGAAATCGTAACCAAAGATACAAAACACAAAAAACAACGCCCCCAGCCACTACTGCATTGCATATATAAAAATTAATTTTATCTACTCTGTTCATACTCTATACTACCTCTACCATTGATACGTGAACAATAGCAATCGTTTCTCTATCATTCCATCAAATGAAACAAACAAGCCGTAATCGTCCTGTGGTCAAATTACTTTTTAACCACAACCTCAATTTATAATAATATCACTCCTTCACAAAAAAAGAAAGCCTTCCTTTTGATCTCACTCAAAACAAGACTTTCCTTTTTATAACTTCATTACTTAATAAGCTTGATTTCATCAATTAATGGTAAAGGTTTCATTTCGTTGTTATTTGCATTCACAAGACTCATTACCATCCAACAAAAAAAGAAGTAAACATTTCACTATATTTACTCCTTTTTCAGATAAACACGACATATTCTGCAAACAGGCGCCTGTTTGCCTGCCACCTGTTTGCAATTACACTAGAACAAGTAATATTCCATAATTTATGCCTATAAAAATCTTATTTTATTCTTCATCACTCTCTGTTGCTTTATCCAAAACATCATCGTCCATGGTTTCAATCACATCATCCTCTCCTTCTCCGGATAAAGTAATGATTTCACCATTTTCATCTACATGTACAATGTCGATTTCATCCTCTGTTAAATCGATTTCGCCCTCAAACATTTCTTCACAAGATGGTTCATCTGTATCAAGTTTAACGGAACGATATCTCTTTGTACCAGTACCTGCCGGAATCAGTTTACCAATTAATACATTTTCTTTAATACCAATCAATGGGTCAACTTTTCCTTTAATAGCGGCATCGGTAAGAACCTTTGTTGTTTCCTGGAAGGATGCTGCAGATAAGAAGGATTTTGCAGCAAGTGATGCCTTTGTGATACCAAGCATTACCTGTTTACCTTCTGCCGGCTCTTTTCCTTCTGCGATCATAGCTTCGTTTACTTCATTGTATTCTAAGATATCTACCAAGCTTCCTGGTAAATAATCGGTATCACCGTTATTTTCAATACGAACCTTTTTCAACATCTGTCTAACAATAATTTCAACGTGCTTATCATTGATATCTACACCTTGCAGACGGTATACTTTTTGAACTTCACGAATCATATAATCCTGAACAGCACGAACACCCTTAATCTTTAAGATATCGTGTAGATTTACAGAACCTTCTGTTAATTCGTCACCGGCCTCGATTACCTGACCTTCCTGAACTCTGATTCTGGAACCATAAGGGATCAAGTATGCCTTGGACTCTCCGGTTTCATGATTGGTTACCACAACTTCACGTTTCTTCTTGGAATCCTTAATGTCCACTACACCACCAAATCCGGCAATAATTGCAAGACGCTTTGGTTTTCTGGCTTCAAATAATTCTTCGATACGTGGAAGACCCTGTGTGATATCATCACCGGCAACACCACCGGCATGGAAAGTACGCATAGTAAGCTGTGTACCCGGTTCACCGATAGACTGGGCTGCAATAATACCAACTGCTTCACCAACCTGCACTGCCTGACCTGTTGCCATGTTGGCACCGTAACACTTCGCACAGACACCAATGTGAGCCTTACAAGTTAAGATCGTACGAATCTTTAACTTGGTAATCGGATTTCCATTTTCATCTACACCATGAGCAACAATGTTTGCTGCACGTTTTGGTGTAATCATATGATTTCTCTTTACAATCATATTACCATCTTTATCAAATACAGACACCGCTGTATAACGTCCGGTAATTCTTTCCTGGAAGCTTTCAATGACTTCCTGTCCTTCCATAACTGCTTCTACTACTAAGCCTGGAATTTCATCTTTGCCTTCACAGCAATCTGTTTCACGGATAATTAAATCCTGAGAAACTTCAACCAGACGACGGGTTAAGTAACCGGAATCGGCGGTTCGAAGTGCTGTATCTGAAAGACCTTTACGGGCACCATGAGCAGAAATAAAGTATTCCAATACGTCAAGACCTTCACGGAAATTTGACTTAATAGGAAGTTCGATGGTTCTACCTGTTGTATCTGCCATCAGACCACGCATACCTGCAAGCTGTTTGATCTGCTGGTTAGAACCACGGGCACCGGAGTCAGCCATCATAAAGATGTTATTATACTTATCAAGACCGCCAATCAGCTTCTTGGTAAGTTCATTATCTGCTGCAAACCATGTACTTACAACTGCCTTATAACGTTCTTCGTCTGTCAACAAACCACGTCTGTATTTCTTGGTAATAATATCAACTGTATCCTGTGCATCCTGAAGAATCTGCTTCTTTTCTTCTGGTACTACCATATCGGAAATAGATACGGTAATGGCACCTCTCGTTGAGAACTTATAACCCATGCTCTTAATATCATCCAATACTTCTGCAGTCTTCGTTGCGCCATGGATGTTGATACATTTATCCAAAATAGATTTTAACTGTTTCTTTCCAACATGGAAATCAACTTCCAATTTTAAGAAGTTTTCATCCTTGGTTCTATCTACGAAACCTAAATCCTGCATAATTATCTCGTTAAATAAGAAACGTCCCAAGGTGGATTCGATGATTCTGGATTCTACGGTTCCGTCTGGTTTAACACCTTCACGTCTTACTTTAATTTTTGCATGTAGGGTAATTTCCTTATTCTCGTATGCCAATAACGCTTCATTTTCTGACTTAAAGACTTTACCTTCGCCCTTATCTCCCGGTTTTTCCAAAGTTAAGTAGTAAATACCAAGAACCATATCCTGTGAAGGAACGGCAACTGGAGCACCATCGGAAGGTTTCAATAAGTTATTTGGAGAAAGCAATAAGAACCGGCATTCTGCCTGAGCTTCTACAGAAAGTGGCAAATGGACCGCCATCTGGTCACCATCGAAGTCGGCATTGTATGCAGTACATACCAATGGATGTAGTTTAATTGCCTTACCTTCTACTAAGATAGGTTCAAATGCCTGAATACCTAATCTATGAAGAGTAGGAGCACGGTTTAACATAACCGGATGTTCTTTAATTACTTCTTCTAAGATATCCCATACCTGATTATCCAGTTTTTCTACCATCTTTTTAGCAGATTTAATATTATGTGCTAATTTCTTAGCAACTAATTCCTTCATAACAAATGGTTTGAATAACTCAATCGCCATTTCTTTTGGAAGACCACATTGATAAATCTTTAATTCCGGTCCTACAACGATAACAGAACGGCCTGAATAGTCAACACGTTTACCAAGTAAGTTCTGACGGAAACGTCCTTGCTTACCTTTTAACATATCAGATAAGGACTTTAACGCCCTGTTACCAGGTCCTGTTACAGGACGACCTCTTTTTCCATTATCAATTAAGGCATCCACTGCTTCCTGTAACATTCTCTTTTCATTACGTACGATAATATCAGGCGCACCTAATTCCAATAATCTCTTTAGACGATTATTTCTGTTAATAATTCTACGATACAGGTCATTCAAGTCAGAAGTGGCAAACCTTCCACCATCCAACTGTACCATTGGACGAATGTCCGGTGGGATAACCGGTACTACATCCATAATCATCCATTCCGGACGGTTATTAGATGTACGGAATGCTTCAACTTCTTCTAATCTTTTAATAATTCTTACACGTTTCTGACCGGTAGCATCTTTTAATTTTTTCTTTAAATCTACAGATTCCTCTTCAAGATTTATGTTTTGTAATAATTCTTTAATGGCTTCCGCACCCATACCTACTCTGAATCTTCCTGCATACTTTTCTTCTGCATCACGGAATTCTTTTTCAGATAATACCTGCTTATATGCTAAATCCGTCTCCATTGGATCAAGTACGATATAGGAAGCAAAGTATAATACTTTCTCCAATGTTTTTGGCGAAATATCTAGGATTAAACCCATGCGGCTTGGAATTCCCTTGAAATACCAAATGTGTGAAACTGGTGCGGCAAGTTCAATGTGTCCCATTCTTTCACGTCTTACACTGGCCTTGGTAACTTCAACACCACAATGTTCACAAACAACACCCTTATATCTTATTTTCTTATATTTTCCACAATGACATTCCCAGTCTTTGCTAGGTCCAAAGATTTTTTCACAGAACAGACCATCACGTTCTGGTCTTAATGTTCTATAATTAATGGTTTCCGGTTTTTTTACTTCACCGTGGGACCATTCTCTGATTTTATCTGGAGAGGCAAGGCCAATCTTAATAGCATCAAAGTTAATTTCCTGTTCTTCCACTTGTTGATTTTTTACTTCTGACATGATTACGCTCCCTTCTATAAGTCTCCGCCATCTTCGAAGTCATCATCTGAATAACCATTTTCTTCATCGTCAAAATCAATCTCTGAGTCTTCTTCTGCCGATATATCACCTTCCTGATATCCGAATCCGGAATACTTCTCTTCATTTTCAGAATAAGACTCACCCTCAATGAAGGTCTTTAAATTATCATCAATATAACCTTGGCTCTCGCCAATTTCGATTTCAGTCTGATCTTCATTTAATACTCGTACGTCCAATGCCAATGACTGGAATTCTTTCAATAATACCTTAAAGGATTCCGGAATACTTGGTTTTGGAATGTTATCACCCTTAATAATTGCTTCATAAGTCTTAACACGACCAACCACATCATCGGATTTTACTGTTAAAATTTCCTGTAATGTATACGACGCACCATAAGCTTCCAAAGCCCAAACTTCCATTTCACCAAATCTTTGTCCACCGAACTGTGCCTTACCACCCAAAGGCTGTTGGGTTACTAAGGAGTAAGGACCGGTAGAACGGGCATGAATCTTATCATCAACCAAGTGGTGAAGTTTCAAGTAGTGCATGAAACCAATAGTAACAGGACTGTCAAATTCTTCTCCTGTTCTACCATCACGAAGCTGTACCTTACCGGTACGATCAATTGGAACACCCTTCCATTCTTCCCTGTGGTCTAAATTTGCTTCTAAATACTCGATGAATTCATCATTTAACTTGTCTTTCCAAATTGCTAAGAATTCATCCCACTCTTTATTTGCATAATCATTGGCAATTTCCAATGTATCCATAATATCATTTTCATCTGCACCATTAAATACCGGTGTAGCAACATTAAATCCTAATACCTTTGCCGCAAGACTTAAGTGGATTTCAAGCACCTGTCCGATGTTCATACGGGAAGGTACACCTAATGGATTTAACACGATGTCCAATGGACGTCCATTAGGAAGGAATGGCATATCTTCTACTGGTAAGATACGGGAGATAACACCCTTGTTACCATGACGACCAGCCATCTTATCACCAACAGAAATCTTTCTCTTCTGTGCAATGTATACACGAACAGACTTATTTACTCCTGGTGGAAGCTCATCACCATTTTCTCTGGTAAAGATCTTAGTGTCCATGACAACGCCAAATGCACCATGAGGTACACGCAAAGAAGTATCCCTTACTTCTCTTGCTTTTTCACCAAAAATCGCACGAAGAAGTCTTTCTTCTGCTGTTAATTCGGTTTCTCCCTTAGGAGTTACTTTACCTACTAAAATATCTCCGGCACGCACTTCTGCACCAATACGGATGATACCATTTTCATCCAAATCTTTTAATACATCTTCGCTAAGACCAGCCAAATCTCTGGTGATTTCTTCTTGTCCTAACTTTGTATCTCTGGCTTCTGCCTCATACTCTTCGATATGAACAGAAGTATAAACATCTTCTTGTACCAGTCTTTCACTTAACAATACCGCATCTTCGTAGTTATAACCTTCCCAAGTCATAAATCCGATCAACGGATTCTTACCTAACGCAATTTCACCGTTTGAAGTAGACGCACCATCTGCGATTACTTCTCCCGCCTTAACCTTATCGCCCTTAAATACGATTGGTCTCTGGTTCATGCAGTTACCCTGATTACTTCTTGCAAACTTAATTACGTGGTAAACATCCTTGGTACCATCTTCCGCACGAACAACGATTTCCTTACTGGTAGAACGTTCTACGATACCGTCACGTTTCGCAACAATACATACACCTGAGTCAACCGCTGTTTTGGATTCCATACCTGTGCCTACTACCGGAGCCTCTGTCTGAAGAAGTGGCACCGCCTGACGTTGCATGTTGGAACCCATTAAGGCACGGTTCGCATCGTCATTTTCAAGGAAAGGAATCATGGAAGTAGCCACAGAGAATACCATCTTAGGAGATACGTCCATTAAATCAATCTTTTCCTTAGGGAATTCGGAAGTTTCTTCCCTGTAACGTCCGGAAACGTTGTTATGAACAAAAGTACCTGCTTCTGTCAGTGGTTCATTCGCCTGTGCAACAGTAAAGTCATCTTCTTCGTCTGCAGTCAGGTATACAACTTCATCTGTAACAACCGGCTCTTTTGGATTTGTCTTATCTAGTTTACGATAAGGAGCTTCAATAAATCCGTATTCATTAATTCTGGCATAAGTAGCCAAAGAGTTAATCAAACCGATATTTGGACCTTCAGGAGTCTCAATCGGACACATTCTTCCGTAATGTGTATAGTGAACATCTCGAACCTCGAATCCGGCTCTATCTCTTGACAAACCACCTGGTCCTAACGCAGAAAGACGTCTCTTATGTGTTAATTCAGACAACGGATTATTCTGATCCATGAACTGTGAAAGCTGGGAACTTCCAAAGAACTCCTTCACTGCCGCAGTAACCGGCTTTATGTTAATCAAAGACTGTGGTGAAATCGTTTCAACATCCTGTGTCGTCATTCTTTCACGCACTACTCTTTCTAATCTGGACAAACCAATACGATACTGATTCTGCAATAACTCACCAACCGCGCGAATACGTCTGTTTCCTAAGTGATCGATATCATCTGAATTTCCTATACCATATTCCAAATGAATGTTATAATTAATAGATGCTAAAATATCTTCTTTGGTAATATGTTTCGGAATCAAATCACTGATATTCTTTTTAATTGCGCTCTTAATATCTTCTATATCTTCATTTTCTTCTAATATTCTTTCAAGAACAGGGTAATATACTCTTTCATTAACACCTAATTCCGCTGGATCTACATCAACAAAATTTCCAAGGTTAACCATCATATTAGATAATACCTTAATATTACGTTCTTCTGTCTGAACGAAAACATATGGCACTGCAGCATCCTGGATATCATCTGCTAATTCTCTGGTAACAACAGTTCCTGCATCTGCTATGATTTCTCCAGAAGAAGTATCAACAACATCCTCAGAAAGAACAAATCCTGTAATACGATTCTTCAAGGCCAGCTTTTTATTGAACTTATAACGTCCTACCTTGGCAAGATCATAACGTCTTGGATCAAAGAACATAGCATTAATCAGACTTTCTGCACTATCCACAGAAAGTGGTTCACCTGGACGGATTTTTTTGTATAACTCTAATAAACCATCTTGATAGTTATCTGATGGATCCTTTTCAATACTTGCTAAAATCTTTGGTTCTTCCCCAAATAATTCGATAATCTCCGCATTGGTTCCAATTCCAAGAGAACGAATTAACACTGTAATAGGAACTTTTCTTGTACGATCCACACGAACATAAAATACATCTTTGGAGTCTGTTTCATATTCGAACCATGCACCTCTGTTCGGAATTACTGTAGAGGAAAATAAAGTCTTACCAACTTCGTCGTGCCCAATTGCATAGTAAATGCCTGGAGAACGCACCAACTGACTGACAATAACACGTTCTGCACCGTTAATCACGAAGGTTCCTGTTTCTGTCATCAAAGGCATATCGCCCATGAAGATTTCGTGTTGCTTAATTTCATCTGTTTCTTTATTATACAGACGAACCATAACCTTTAAAGGTGCTGCATAAGTAGCATCACGTTCTTTACACTCTTCGATGGAATATTTCTTCTCTTCTTCGCATAGCCTAAAATCAACAAACTCTAAGCTTAGCTGACCACTGTAATCAGCAATTGGAGAAATATCTTCGAATACTTCTTTTAAACCTTCATCCAGAAACCATTGATATGAATTCTTCTGAACTTCAATCAGGTTAGGCATCTCTAAGACATCTTTCTGTCTTGAATAGCTCATTCTAATGCCTTTTCCGGTGTTAATTGGACATACTCTGCTTTTTTCCATTGATGGTTTCACCCCTTGAATATTAGTAATTTAATCTTTTTGATTCCGCAAATAGTCAGGGCAAACAACCCCACACTAATAGCATTCTACTATGTTAGCATAATTGTCTAGTGGTGTCAATCCTTTTTTTCCCATAACTAAAAGAGAAATATGTCGCATTTAGAAAACTTTCTACAGGATATGATATTTTTTCGCCGGTTGATTAAAAAAAATTCCAGACAAAGAAAAACAGTCCGATATAGGAATGCCTATATCGGACTGTTTTTAAATTCTCACTATTTAGAATCGTTATAAAATTACTTTAAAGTAACCTTAGCGCCTTCTGCTTCTAACTTAGTCTTGATATCTTCAGCTTCTGCCTTAGATGCGCCTTCCTTAATTACCTTAGGAGCTCCATCTACAGCTTCCTTAGCTTCTTTTAATCCTAAACCGGTTACTTCACGAACAACCTTGATAACCTTAACCTTGTTTTCTCCAACGTCAGTTAATTCTACATCAAATTCGTCTTTTTCTTCAGCTGCTGCACCTGCTGCTGCACCTGCTGCTGCTACAACAACACCTGCTGCTGCGCTAACACCAAATTCTTCTTCACAAGCCTTTACTAAATCGTTTAATTCTAATACAGATAAACCTTTAATTACTTCAATGATTTCTTGAGTAGTCATTTTCATTTCCTCCATTAATTAAATTTGTTATAAATCGTCATGTATCTCAGACTATATTAAGCCTGACCTTCTTTTTGTTCTGCAATTTGCTTAATAACACGAGCAAAGTTGGTAATAGGAGACTGCATACTTCCAAGTAATTTTGAAAGAAGTTCTTCTCTTGATGGGATAGTAGCGATTGCCTGCATTCCCTTCTTATCATAGTAAGTACCTTCTACTACACCGCTCTTAATTTCAAGTGCTTCTGCTTCTTTAGCAAACTTAGCTAAAATTCTTGCAGGAGCTGTAGCATCTGTTGTGGAAATAGCGATAGCTGTAGGTCCTTCTAAATCCGGATTTAAGCTTTCGAATTCAGTTCCTTCCACAGCACGTTTGATTAAAGTATTCTTGTATACTTTGTATACAACACCAGCTTCTCTTAATTCTCTACGTAACTTTGTATCCTGTTCTACTGTTAATCCACGGTAGTCAACTAATACAGCAGTCTTAGCATCAGCAATTAAGCCTTTAATCTCGTCTACGATTGGTTGTTTTAATTCTACTTTTGCCATTAAACTTTACCTCCTTATAGATTAGGTGTACCGCTAAACGACGAATCTTTCTTACACTTTATACCAGATACAAAAAACTGACATCTTGCATAATATCGACAACAACGACTTTCTTGCACTTTTTACATATAAAGAAAAACTCCCGGTTGCCCAGGAGTATCACATTCAAAGATCATTCATCCTCGGTAGGCGTTTTCTTCCTTATGCCTTACGGCACCTACTGTCTTAGGCAGTTCACACTATGGCATAATACCATGTCCGAACAATCTTGTCAAGCATTTTTTATCCGAGATCATTCATTTTTTATCCGAAAGATTATTCACGTATTTTTTATCCGAGAATTATTCACGTCCTTAATCATAGAAATTTTTATTAAAATGAAACATTTTTTTCATATGTAGATATATTTCACTCTTTCCTATGAATTTTTCTTTTGCAAGTTAGCCATATTTTTTTAATTTTTATATATTTTACAATCTTTTGTTAGTTCTATTCTTTTTTACCGACTCTTTGTATTTAAAGTCCTCATAGAATTTAAAATTGCAATAACAGAAACTCCAACATCCGCAAAAACTGCTGCCCACATATTCGCAAGTCCTAAGGCACCAAGTAATAACACCACTAACTTCACTCCTAAAGCAAAAACTATGTTTTGTTTCACAATGTGAATGGTCTTTCTTGAAATTCCAATCAGGGAGCTAATTTTTCCAATATCATCATCCATCAGCACCACATCGGCAGCTTCAATGGCAGCATCCTGCCCTAGACTTCCCATGGCTATTCCCACATCTGCCCTGGTTAAAACAGGGGCATCATTGATACCATCACCTACAAATGCCAGTTTTTCTTTTCCTCCTAACTGTTCCAATAATTCTTCTACCTTTTCTACCTTATCCGCTGGTAGTAAATTTGCATGTACCTCATCAATTCCAAGTTCCGTTGCTACAGCCTGGGCAGTTTCTTTTCTGTCTCCTGATAACATGACACATTTTTTTATCCCCTGTTGTTTCATATCCGAAATGGCTTTTTTTACTCCATCCTTTATCTCATCAGATATCACAATACTTCCCATAAAGAGCCCATCATAAGCCACATAAACAACTGTCCCAAAACTCTCAACTTCAGTATATGTAATTTTCTTCTGTTTCATTAGTTTTCCATTACCTGCCAGCAATTCTTTCCCATCCATCGTAGCACGAATTCCATGCCCCGCAATTTCTTCTTCCAAAGATACTCTTTCACGGACAATGGAATGCTTCTTTTGGAATTCTTCCAATATAGAATTTGCAATAGGATGGTTGGAATAGCATTCTGCGTATGCAGCCAGTTCCAGTAATTTTTCTTCGTTGCATTGAACGCCAGTCACTTTACTTACTTTAAATTCACCTTTTGTTAAGGTTCCTGTTTTATCAAATACAATCGTATGAATCTTGGAAACAGCTTCTAGATAATTGCTTCCCTTTACCATGATACCTTTCTTTGATGCTGCACCAATTCCACCGAAAAATCCTAACGGTACTGATATTACCAATGCACAAGGGCAGGAAATAACTAAAAAAGTACAGGCTCTTTTTACCCATTCGCCCCAATTCTGACCAAATAACAGCGGTGGAACCACTGCAAGTATCAATGCAAGAATCGTAACTACCGGAGTGTAATATTTTGCAAAGCGGGTAATAAAATTTTCAATCCTTGCCTTTTTACTGCTGGCATTTTCCACTAATTCCAGTATTTTAGTAACAGTAGAATCCTCGAACAACTTCGTTACCTGTACTTTTATAGTGGAACTTCCATTAATACATCCACTGATGATTTCCTCTCCCGGACAAACTCTTCTAGGAACTGATTCTCCCGTTAAAGCTGCGGTATCAATCATGGATTCTCCTTCTATTACAACACCATCCAGAGGGATACGTTCTCCCGGTTTCACTACAATAACGCTCCCAACTTCAACATCATCCGGGTCCACTTCTACTAATTCACCATTTTCTTCAACATTGGCATATTCCGGACAGATATCCATCATATCAGTAATGGATTGTCTGGATTTTCCCACTGCATAACTTTGAAATAACTCCCCAATCTGATAGAATAACATAACTGCCACTGCTTCGAGGTAATCCTGTACCCCAAAAGCACCAAAAGTAGCAATCATCATAAGAAAATTTTCATCAAAAACCTGTCCCCTCCGGATATTCCTTAATGCTTTCCAGACAACATCATAGCCAATCAATAAATAAAGAACAAAATGTAACAAAAACAGCAAAAATCCATGACCCATCTGTTCCCAGAAACCTGTATGTTCTAATACAAAGAAAATGGCAAATATAATTCCTGCCAGTATGATTCTGTTTCGTATCTTTTTTTGCTTTTTATTCATATCCATCCTCCTAGCCTAAAACAAAAACGGACAAGTTCTCCCTCATTTTCGAAAACTTGTCGCGCCCTTTATATCAATGTGCATTGGCGAGGCAATTTCCCTACAATAACACTTTACAGTCCGGTTCTACCTTTGCACATACCTTAACCACTTCCTGCATAATGCGGTCAAAATCTTTCTCCTCTGCTTCTATGGTCATCTTCTGGGTCATAAAACTGACAGAGGCATCCTTTACACCGTTTATTTTCTTAATTCCTTCTTCCATTTTTGCCGCACAGTTTGCACAGTCTAAATCTTGTAATTTGAATTTTTTCTTCATAATCCATTCTCCTATCCTGATTTTATATTTTTTATGTTTCAAGTTAAAACCGTTTTCTGAACTTCAATTATTCAAACCGGAAATAATCTCAACTAAATCATGTTCTTAGATTGTTTCGTTCTTTATACTTTCACAAGTATATGCTCCATTTTGTTATCACATTTCTTCAATATGTTCCATACCTTGTGCAATCATAGTTCTTACATGGTCATCCGACAAAGAGTAAATCACGGATTTTCCTTCTCTTCTTCCCTTTACCAGCTTTGCCTGTTTTAACACCTTCAGCTGATGTGAAATCGCAGATTGATTCATATTCAAAGCTGTAGCCAGATCACAAACACAAAGTTCTGATTCAAACAAAACATATAAAATTCGAATTCTGGTAAAATCTCCAAAAACCTTAAACAATTCCGCCAAATCGTAAAGCTTATCTTCACTGGGCATCCTATCATGAACTGCTTTTACCAACTCTTCGTGGGTATCTTTTTCTTCGCAGCATTCTACTTCATCCATACTCATGGTTTCACCTCACTATCATTTATAAACATATGAATATTTGTTCATGTGTTTATAATACTATCTTTTCCTTCTTTTGTCAATCATTAATTTAACAAATTTATCTACATCTTAATCATAGATTTGATTTCGCTCATTAAGTACCGACGGCCGAACAAGCGCCTGCTTATGTATTTGTATCTTTTGAATCACTTAATATAAGTTTTGGTAGTTTCGCAATTGCCTAAATTATATTTTAAGATTATCAATTACGACCAAAATATCCACATATTAGTTGCTTGAACTCTTTTACATAGGGAACACTAAAAATGAAATCTTATAATTTGGAGGTGACAAACTTTATGGATATGAATCAATTTCACGACAATTTTATGTTAACCAACGGTCTTCCTATGGGGCTTGCCATGGGAATGGCAATGAATGAAAATGCAATGAACAACTATAGCAAACTAACAGAATTTGAGAAAGAAAAACTTCTTGCAGAAAGTAAAAATGTAAAAAGCAAAGCGGAAATGAACCAGAT
>JBGVLX010000141.1:0-3664 GCA_045124495.1 Lachnospiraceae bacterium | reverse complement strand
CCTTCCATATAACTTCGGATTTTGGCAACATAGATGGAATAATCCCTCAAATCCTTACAGGCATCCAGCAGTTCCCGGTTCTTCCCATAATTAATGTTTATCATAGTAACCAGCAATTCCAATTGTGGTTCTTTTTCTTTGTTTTGAAAAGCGTCTGAAAGTTTTAAAACCATCCGGTCCTCTTTTTTCTCTTTCCCGTTATAAAACACCACAAAATGAGGTGACGGAATCTTCACCAGGGTGCTGGAATAAAGGTCAAAATCCTTTATCAGATTTTCCAGTACGGCAGAAACATACTGTAAATCCCTGAGTGGCATATTGGGACAAAAGGTACTCTGGTGTTCAAAAAGGTACAGGTCAAACTGAAATACAAAGGAAATATCATTTTTTATATTCAGATACACTGCATTTTCCAAAGTATTGATGGATAATTCCGTTGTATCGGTATAACTGGAATTGTTTAAGGCATTATAAAGTCCCAATAATTTCTCTTTGTCACTGAAAATAAAGCGAAACAGGGTATCCTTATAATTACGGTTGGCTTTTCTACCTATTAATTCAAAACTTTCGTAGTAGGTTTCGTTTTTGCTTCCTTCCGGAATGGATTCTGCTTTGTTACTTTTCTTCGCATCGGAAACTAACTTCTTTTTTTCGTTTTTGCTTCCTTCCGAGACAGATTCTGCTTTCTTGCCTTTCTTCGCGGCGGAAACAGATTTCTTTTTTTCGCTCTTGTTTTCTTCCGGAACAGATTTTGCTTTTTGGCGCTTCTTTTCTTCGTTTGTTGGTTTCTTTTCTTCGTTTTCTTTTGTCATAGATTCTCCTTTTCCCGGAGTTCGAAAACGTTTTTTAGAAAAGAAGTTTTGTATCTTTCCTATCTGAAGCGTATTTCGAACCCGATTCATATGTTTTTAGTGTAAGCATGGATTTCAAAATACGTTTGGACTACTACTTTTAAGTAGAGATAGGAGTGATTCCTATAATAGAATAAAACCGTCATTTGCTTTCGTCAGCAAGGTTTCGATAAAATGATTCAGAAATCTGCCTTGTGGCTTAAGTGCCAGATAAACAAGGCTTAATGCTTATCCTTATGCTACCATATAGAAGAGGAATTCGCAAGAAAAAATTGCTTTAAAAAAGTACAGAAAAATCCTCTCGAAAACCCATTTACTTCCTGTCATGAAATAGATATAATGTACAGTAACAGCATTAGAAACGGAGGAAATCACATGATAGAAAAATATACTTACGGCTCCCCTTTTGAAACGGAAGCCATTGTTAAAAAGATTGAAACCACTTCTGGTTCTCCGGCGTTTGGAACCATTGACCTTTCGAAGGGATTTTGCCTGGAATATCTTATGGAAGATACAGATATAGTATATGGACTAGGGGAAGCCAATCGTGGAATCAATAAAAGAGGTTATCTCTATGTCAGCAACAATACCGATGAAAATAATCACACGGAGGACAAGAAATCTCTTTATGGCTCCCATAACTTTGTCATTCTTTCGGGAAAAGAAACCTTTGGAATGTTTTTCGATTATCCTTCTACGATTACTTTTGATATAGGATTTACTCAACATTCCAAGTTAACCGTATCCTGCGAAGAGGCAAATCTTAACCTTTATGTAATTACTGGGGATTCGGCATATGACATTGTAAAACAATTCCGAAGTATCATCGGCAGAAGTTACATTCCACCAAAGTTTGCTTTTGGATTCGGTCAGAGCCGGTGGGGATATGCCACTAGAGAGGATTTTGAAAAAGTTGCAAGGGAACATCGTAAGCAACATATTCCTTTGGATATGATTTATATGGATATTGATTATATGGACTCTTACAAAGATTTTACCGTGAATAAAGAAAATTTTCCGGATTTTCCTTCCTTTGTTAGTGAAATGAAACAGCAAAATATCCGTATGATTCCCATTATTGATGCAGGGGTGAAAATAGAAAAGGGTTACGAGGTTTATGAAGAGGGGGTAAAGAACAGCTATTTCTGCAAAAAAGAGGATGGAAGTGAATTTATTGCTGCAGTATGGCCTGGATATACTCATATGCCTGACTTTTTAAATGCGAATGCAAGAACATGGTTTGGGGATAAATATCGTTTTCTTACAGAGCAGGGAGTTGAAGGCTTCTGGAATGATATGAACGAGCCTGCCCTTTTCCACACGCCTGAAGGCTTAAAAAGGGCAAAAGAAGCTGCCAGGGAGTTTATCCGGGAGGAGGATGAAAAATGCTCTGCATGGGGCTTAAGCAATGTTCTAGGGGGACTTGCAAACAATCCGGAGGATTATAAAAATTTCTATCATAATATAAATGGTCAGCAGATTCGGCATGATAAAGTTCATAATTTGTACGGATATCACATGACAAGAGCTGCCGGAGAGGCTTTTGAACGCATTGACCCGGACAAGAGATTTTTAATGTTTTCCCGCTCTTCCTACATTGGAATGCACCGCTATGGTGGTATCTGGACCGGAGACAATAAATCCTGGTGGTCTCATTTGTTGCTTAATATTAAGATGATGCCTTCCTTAAATATGTGTGGATTTTTATATTCCGGAGCAGACATTGGAGGCTTTGGGGACAATGTTTCCAGAGATTTGTTGCTACGCTGGCTCGCTTTTGGTGTGTTCACCCCATTGATGAGGAACCATTCTGCCGCAGGTACCAGAGAACAGGAATTTTATCAATTTGAAGGCACAGAGGATTTTCGACATATAATCGGGGTAAGATATCGTTTGATACCGTATTTATACAGTGAATTTATGAAAGCTGCATTAAAGGACGATTTGTATTTCAAGCCACTGGCATTCGAATATCCAGAAGACGAAATTGCGGTTCGGATCGAAGACCAGCTGATGCTTGGGAATGAAATCATGTTGGCACCGGTATATACCCAAAATGCCAACGGTCGTTTGGTATACCTGCCGGAAGAAATGGTGTTTGTAACTTTTCGAGCAGATTGCACTATTTCAGAGAAAAAGTTGGAAAAAGGCTCCCATTTCATTCCCGTTGCCTTGAATGAAGTTTCTCTTTTCATCCGTCAAGGAAAATGTATTCCTGTATGTCCGGTGGCAGAGTCGGTGGCTGAACTGGATACTACCAGCCTTACGATGTTAGGATATGAAAATGGCGAATATTTGTTGTATGAAGATGATGGAATTCATAAAGATTATGAGAATCCAAAGAATTATCGAAAGATGAAGAAATAAGGAATCGAAGTTTCTGCATGCAAATTCGTTTTGCGAAACTTAATACCAATCCCTAAAACTATTACGTAACCTGACAGCCAGTGTCAGGTTACTGTGGGGAACATAAAACGATTCCACGGTGTTTATTACCTTTCGTTATTACCTTTTCGTCAAATTTTTTCCTATTAGTACCTTTTGTCAAATTTTTTTCTTGAAAAATTCAATTCTATATGTTAGCATATAAAAAAGCATTAAGCCTTGTTTATCGGGCGTTCAGGCCACAAGGCAGATTTCTGAATCATTTTAACGAAACCTTGCTGACGAAAGCAAATGACGGTTTTATTCTATTATAGGAATCACTCCTATCTCTACTTAAAAGTAGTAGTCGAAACGTATTTTGAAATCCATGCTTACACTAAAAACATATGAATCGGGTTCGAAATACGCTTCAGATAGGAAAGATACAA
>JBGVLX010000140.1:0-21216 GCA_045124495.1 Lachnospiraceae bacterium | reverse complement strand
AAAGGTTCCTACCCCGTCTATCTGTATTTTTTGTCCCACAATCTGAAACAATTCATTGGCAGGCCGAACCAGTAAAATATCAAAAGTTCCCCTTCGGATAAATTCCTTTCCTATAATCCATAGATTATCAAAGAAAATATGATTCAGTCCACGACACAAAGTAAAGATTCCATAAACCAAAAGCACTTCACTATAAGTCCATCCTGCAAACACTTTTACATTGTCAAAAATGGTCCATAAAAAAATAATAGATGAAATCTGCATCAATAAAGTAGAAAGAGCCCCTACTATCATATCAAATTTATATTGTTTCATCACCTTAAAATTCATTTTCGCCATACATAGATATAATTTCATATATTTCGCCATAATCAACCACCATTTATTTGAATTTTTTTCATGATTATTTTAAACAACACCTTCGTAAACAACATTAATACCATCACCCATAAAACCTGAATCAACACATTCCCAATGGCTTCATTGTCAATACCAAACAAATATATTTTAATCGGTACGTCAATTAAGGTTTTAAATGGAAGTACATCGCAGATTCTGTTAAACCATTCCGGCAAAAACGCCAGTGGAACCACTGCACCGGAAAACAATTTCACCAAAGCCTGACGAATTACCCTAAGTCCCCAGCCATTTTCCGTCCAAAAGGTCAAAAGACCAAAAATAATATCCACATAAATAGATATCAAAATTGCCAGAATCACACTTCCTATAAACATGAGATTTGCCAGCGGGTTCGTTTGTACGAAAATATCAAGAAAAATAATGCAAAAAATCAGGATCGGCAGAATCATAGTAAATATACTTGCCGTTAAAGAACCAATACTCTCAAAAAACAGACTTGGAATAAAGCCAATGGGTTTCGTCAGCTTTGTAGCAATTTCCCCGCTCTTTACCATATCAGAAATTCGCAAGGTAATTCCAAATTCCATCAATTTATAAATTGCATTGCTAAAAATGACGTATGTACTCATCTGGACAAGTGAAAACTGATTTAATGTGTCTGTGCCATCGTACACTCTGCACCAGATATAATAGAATATGTAAATTTGCAGAATCCCTACAATAATACTGGCAGCCGTACTCATTCGATAGGCGAAGTTATCTTTAAATTGTATTTTTATTAAAGCAAAATACTTTTTCATTCTTTTACACCTGCAACTTTCCTTTCTTTTATCATGTTCAATCTACTTTCCCTTGCCTTCGTATAGTTCCTTAATCAATTGCTCTAATCCATTATTCTCCATAGCAATATCCTTAACCTTAAAATTCTGGAAATAATAGTTTACAATCTCTGCAAGGCTTAACTTATTTTTATCAATGATTAATTCAAGAATTCCATCATTACTCTCTTTTTTCTGATACTCCTTATAAATATCCCTGCTTGCATCATAATCCTCAATATAAAATTTTACCTTGTGGTAATCTCCTACATTTTTCTTTATTTCTTCTATCTTACCATCAAATAGAATTTTCCCTTTATCCAATACAATAATCCGCTTACACAACTTCTCGATTTCTTCCATATCGTGTGAAGTAAGAAAAATAGTAGTGTTCAGCTCCTCATTGATTTGACGGATACAACGCAGGAAATTATCCTTTGCAAAAATATCAAGTCCTATGGTAGGCTCATCTAAAAACAAAATTTCTGGGTCATGTAACAAGGCTCCACCTAGTTCACACTTCATTTTTTGTCCCAAACTCAACTTTCTTACCGGAGTATTGAGCAGGTCCTCAATTTCCAATAATGTCGAAATCCTCTTTAAATTTTCTTCAAACCGCAGCTTAGGTACTTCATACAAAACTTCAAAATACTTATAACTGTCAATGACAGGCAGGTCATACCATAGATTGCTACGTTGTCCAAAAACTACACTGAACCTTTTATTCTTCTGGATTCGATTATGTCTGACAGAATCTCCAAACATAAAAACATTTCCCTTAGTAGGGGTCAATATCCCTGTCATCATCTTTATGGTAGTGGATTTTCCCGCCCCATTTAGTCCAATATAGCCAACTGTTTCTCCTTTCTCTATCTTCAAAGAAACATCATCCACCGCCGTAATATATTTATACTTGTTGGAAAACAAATCGGTGAAAAAATTTTTACCCTTACAAGGCACTTTATACTGTTTTGTTACATGTTCTAACTCAATTACCAATTTTTTTCTCCTTCCTACAATGAAGCTCACATATTTTATCCTTATTGCTCCATGGCATTTCATATTAAAATCCACGAACCAACTTGATATATTTCTAACACCGATTCTACCTTAATTCTTGTTCCTTGTATATTACCCACTTTTTTGTAACTATAAAAAAGACGAGATAAGGATAAGTACTATCCTCTCTCGTCTTCTTCTGATATTAGTCCCTTTTCTTTTAAAAAATCCGTATTATCCTGCTCAACCATCATTTCGATTCCAATGCTCTGCATAATTTCTACTGCCTTTCGCATTTTCTGACCACGTTCCGTCAGAAAGTATTCCACTCTTAAGGGATACCCCTCATAGGACTTTTTATCTACCATTCCATATTCCATTAACTCTTTTAACTGCTCAATGAGCATTTTTTGCGAAATGCCCGCAATCCCTTCCTTTAACTCAGATAATGATTGATGTTGCCATAGCTGCCACAAAATAATCGGTTTCCACTTTCCTTTTATGACATCATGGGTTAATAATCCTCTTAACAATAAATTGTACAAAGATCTAAAACATCCAAAAGCAAACCATATTGCTTCTCCGCTTTTTCACTCATTGTATAGTCATCTGGTGCATTTAAGGAATATACTGCTTCCACTTTTTCAACTTCCATGGCAGAATTATAAAAAAGCAACTCATCCACTGTCATATCTAACACAAGAAGTATTTTTTTTAAATGTTTGTCAAAAGTACTTTTGTTATCAACTGAACCATTTAATAACCGATCTAATGTAGGTCTTGAAATATCTGTCTTCTTACAAAAAGATACTTTGGTAAATCCCGAATCACGAATACAATCTTTTAATTTCTCAGCTACCAACGTTCTTTGTTCAAATAAAACATCAAATGTCATTTCAATTCCTCCTTCCGTTTCTTAACTATAGTATATTCTCTTTTTTTCAGATTATCAAGCCGTTTGTAAAATTTTTTTTTACATTTTACTCTTCATAAATATTGTTTCACCGCATTTATAACCAGTTGGATTGTCTCTTCTTTAAAATGAAACTTGCTTCTATGAAGCACTTCATCATATTCCGCCAAAATATCCTCATGATACAGCGGTACGATTTTACCATCAAACATTGCATCTAATACTCGTACTGTTGCTGCATCTGCTCGTTTTGAAAGCAAAGCTGAAATAAAAACGTTTGTATCTATAACTGCATAATTCACCATAAGCACTTACCCTTTTCTTTCCGCTCTAACAACTGATATTTCAGCAACCTCCTGTTTTAATGCTTTATCTGCACGAAATTGAATCAATACCTGTTCTGCCATAATGATCCCTCCTTCACTATACTTTATGTAGTTGTTTTGCATGTGTTTGTAATATTGTTATATATCAAAACCAAAAATTTATCAAAATAATTCACTCATCTTTTCCTTTATGTACTTTAAAATCTCTTCTGCCGTATTTACTCCGGTACAATCGTATAAATTCTTAAAATGGGCATTGGAATTTACCTCGCAGAGGATTGGTTCGTCCTTTTCGCCAAATAAAATATCTACTCCTGCAAAATCCAGTTTTAAAGCATCACAGACCTGAATTGCCATATCTGCCTGTTCCTTTGTAGGGGTATATGGCTGCATACTTCCTCCATTGGTGATATTGGCACGAAAATCATTTTCATTGGTCCGAAGCATGGCCGCCACCACCTTCCCGCCTACTACCTGGATTCTTACATCCCGTCCATAAGAAGTTTCGATGTATTCCTGAATTAAAAAAGGACGGTTTCCAATATGTTTTATCACTTTTACCATTTCCTCCTGGTCATGCACCAGATAAACCTGTGCCCCAAAGGACCCGTTGCACTCCTTAAATACAAGAGGATATCCCCACCCATATTGCTTTGCTAATGCCACTTCCTGAAAAAAAGTGGCGTCAGGAAAACCTTCTAACTGAAATACTTTTGGTGCGACAATGGTTTTTGGCATTTTGATTCCGGAATCGTATAGGGAAAAGAACGTATTGGATTTATCATCGCAGGCTGCTATGGCTGCGGCAGAATTAAACACCCGAAAACCATTCTTTTCAAACATCTGTGCCAGGCGGATATCTTTGTCCCAAAACAAAATAAAATCCGGTTTTTCCTCTTGCTTACCTCGTGCAAAATACAACCATCCCTCTTCATTTGTCACGATTTTAAGTTTTATTTCTAATTGATCCGCTGCCTCTGCAAGCATGGAGAATAATTCATTAAATTTCTGTTTATTTAAATACGCATTTATAATTAACCAACCAAACATGATTTTTTCCTTTCAAAATCTTTTTTCAATATTTTATCTAACGCTTGATTTTCTATTGCTTTTATTCTTTAATAGTTGATATAATTTTTTGTATAACCTCCGACTGTATCAGTATCCCCATCTTCTCACCGCCATCTTCAACCTCCGGCTTGCCACACCTAAGACTATCTGGATGTTCAGATACGCAACAATCCTTATACCAGCATCCATCCATAAGCTGCCCCTTAACAGACCAATTCTCGTTTTGTGTAAATTCACCTACCAATGATTTCATCACTCGTTCGGTAGAGTATCTCTTAAAAACAGCCAAGTACTGTAACGTCTTCTCATCATCAATCTTTGCCAAATTAATTCTATGATTCTCAATTGCTGATAAAATGTCTTCACGAATCTTGATTTTATCTACCTTTCCAGTTCCCGTCCATGGCACCAGCTTATCAAAGGCAAGTATCAGGTATTCAAAACAAATCAGATCCAGAATTATAATCTTCCCTTTTGACTTTTCTGCTATTGAGCTCAGCATACGATACTTATTTCGGACATCCTGATTATCAACCACGTAATCAAATGCAATATAATACTTGTCATCCGCTTTAATTTCTAGTTCAGACAATGCATCCAATATGCCCTGATTGCTTCCTTTGCTTTCGATTACAAATGCATCATCAAAGAAAAGTTGATTAACCAATTTCCAGAAGTGAAGTCCTGCACCGGTATCTTCTGTCCATAAATATTTCATATCACAACTCCTCTTCAAGCGTTATCTTGTTATCAACAAGCTGCAACACTTTAAAGCTTTTATCAGATACATTGAGACCATCACAATTTCTCAAAAAAAGCATATACTGATTGGAAAACTCAAAATTGATGAATTTCCTAATATCATCATCAATCAAAATATCCGCATTATCAATTACAATGAAACTATCTCTGCACTGCTTTATCGATTCTAAAAGGTTATCTGATTTGTAATTGAACAATTTAATAGCCTTATACTCATCAGTTAATCTTAGATCTTCTAACATTTCATAAAGAACTGTTTTTCCTGTACCACTATCTCCACCAACGAGAGTGATTCTATCATCAAACACTAAATCGTATGAAAATGGATCTGCTTTGAACGCAATATTCTTATAAATCATCTGCTTCTCTCCTTTCATACTCCTTACTCCACCAAGTATTATACCCTGCACTTCCAGTCACTACATCTGCATCATTGAATCTGATCATCGCATCGTCAGGAATATCTGCAAGGGATGGTCTTGACATATATATCTTTATATTATCCATTGCAAATATAAATTTAAGCACATTGGGACCACATTCCTCTACACACACCACTTTATCAGGATGTTTTACAATATTGAGTAATGTCTTACATCCGGATGACAAATTACGTATTGTACCTAATCCATATTTCGTTTCAATATGCTTATATGGTGTCAATTTTGCCTCATCCACCTGCTGAATAAGATTTATTTCATTTTCTGACATTTCTTCATTACCTGTATTCAAATTGAAATATAAGTCATTTCGAAGAATCCAATCTTTTGACTCTTTTTTTTCTGTATATATATCTATCATTCGGTGTCACTCCTTTAAACAGATTTTTTCTTGACCATTCTGCAGTGGCTCTTCTATGAGGACAATTTACACTTCAATTTCAAGCCTGCATTTCCTGCAAATAATTGTGCCTACTGAAGTCCTACATTACTTTACATCTATTATAACAAAAAACTTATATCTTATCATCAATTAAATGAAAACCCGTGAATTACAAACAGGAGCATAGTAAAATTTTAATGAAAGGAAAGGATTGCAGCGAAGATTTGGATGAAAATGTTTCATAAAAAATCAAAAATAAAAATGTAGGTTTTTCTACATCAAAAAACCTTACCAATTTTCAGTTGAGGCGGCATTCGTCAAGTGGAAATGCATGCATTCCGTTTGGCTCATTGCTCCTGCAAATCAGTAAGGTTTTTCTTATGTTCATAAAGTAATTTTATCCATTGAATAAGGAAAATCTATTTAAAGTGTTGCTTCTACGACGAAAAGTTCAATCGACGTAGCTTATAAACAGGTAACACATAAATGTGGCACCTAGCCACGCTAGTAGCAGTTTACAAGATATGTCGTGAATCATCGAGTTTTATCTTTCATTAAACATTTTTATTAATCTCTTCCATAAGTTGAGCCTTAATTTCCATTACCTTGGCAATGGTTTCCTCTTTGTTTACTTTTAAGGAAATGCTCTTATCTCTGGTTACGATTTCAACTAAATTTTCTTTTAAATTCTTTGGTCCTACGATTACACGGATTGGAGCTCCAAGTAAGTCAGCATCTGCAAACATGGCTCCCGGTCTTACATTACGGTCATCATAGATTACTTCCAATCCTGAATGCTGCATTTTTTCATACAAATCATCTGCAAAGGCTTTTGCCTCTTCATCATCTACACGAAGCAGACATAAATGTACTTCCCATGGTGCAATGGTAATCGGCCAGATTGGTCCAAAATCGTCTCTTCTTACTTCACAAACACTGGCTGCCAAACGTCCTACACCGATTCCGTAGCAACCCATAATGGCATGCTGTGATTCTCCCTTTTCATCAAGATAAGTCAAGTCCATGGATTTAGAGTATTTTGTTCCTAACTGGAAGATATTACCTACTTCAATTCCCCTGGAAATGGTAATGGACTTCTTACCACAGCAAGGACAGATTCCACCTTCCATAATTTTAGCAACATCCACATATTCCACGCTGCCATAATCACGTTCCATGTTAAATCCTGTCATATGGTAATCTACCTTGTTAGCTCCTACCACAAAGTTATCAATTCCCTTTAAGGAAGCATCAAAAATCACCTTAGCATTTTCTGTAATTCCCTTAGGTCCGATAAATCCTGCAACCAGGCCACAATCTTCTGTAATCACTGCCGGATGAATGTTATCCCCGATTAACTTCGTCAATTTGGCTTCATTGATATCCAAATCTCCACGAATAAATACTACTACATAACTGTCATCGGAATTCTTTTGATATACCACTGCCTTACAGGTATGTTCTGTTGGTACCTTTAGGAACGCACTTACTTCTTCAATAGAAGTAACGCCCTTGGTTTCTACTTCTGTTAATTCTGCTGGTCCAATCTTTGGTTCATTTTGAATGATACTTTCTGCAGCTTCCATATTAGCTCTGTAATCACATTCCTTACAAATGGCAATGGAATCTTCTCCTACTGGAGTCAAAAGCATATATTCATGGGATACATTTCCGCCCATCATACCGGAATCGGAAGCAACTGCAACTACTTCCGGCACACCACATCTTGCAAAAATACGGTGATATGCCTTATAACATTTATCATAATAATCTTCCAAATCTTCCTGAGAAGTATGGAAGGAATAAGCATCCTTCATGGTAAATTCACGAACACGAATCAAACCTGCTCTTGGTCTTGCTTCATCTCTGAATTTAGTCTGAATCTGGTAAATCATAAACGGATATTTTGCATAGCTGTTCGCATATTCCTTTACCAGATGTACTGCGGCTTCTTCATGGGTCATACCAAGTACCATTCTAGAACCGGTTCTATCCTTAAAACGTAATAATTCCTCTCCTACGCTGTCATATCTTCCGGACTTATCCCAAAGACTTCCCGGCAACACAACCGGAAACATCACTTCTTGTCCATCAATGGCATCCATTTCTTCACGGATGATATTTTCTATTTTCTTTGTAATTCTTTTTGCCGGTGGATATAAAGAATAAATACCATTCGCTACATATTTCATGTAACCACCACGTACCATAAGTGCATGACTGTCAATAACACAGTCGGATGGTCTTTCTTTAAATCTGTCTCCGATTAAGTTTTTAATTCTCATTTTCGTATCTCCATTTCTATTGTAATAAGAAAACAAGGCGGACAAGTCCACATCGAGTTTCCAAATCTCTAATTTTGATAATCTTTTCTTATTTTATATTTTTCCCTGATGATAACCTTGAATGATCCATAATTTAAAATCAATAGGATTACAGTCACTCATTTCATGGCACACAACAATTTTTGATGCATTTTATACATCGCCACAAACATAAATCATCTCGCATAAATATGATAAATCATCCCATGAATTTCGTCAATAATATTCTGCTATGAGATATGTAATAACAGTAACCAGATTTGGTAATAGTAACTTGCTACTCTTCCATAGACTCATCTTCCTCCAGGCGTGCAGTGGAACCCTTCACCTGAATCCCGTTAATCTCAACACTGTCATTTACTTCAATCATCAAGTACTCTCTTCCATCAATGACTCTTGTTTCCACTAAATCCGTTCTTTCCGGATTTACTTTTACCACTACATCCGGGGTCTTAATTTCAAAACTTTTGGTACTTGCCACGGAAGCCGCCATAAATATAGGCTTGGTTTCTTTTGGTGCCATTTCATCAAAATGCTGGTCAAACTCCTTTAATACTTCCGTCTTAACTCCACTGTTTTCAAGCAGTCTTTTCATGTCCATTTTATCCAGTGCCGGCGGTTCTTTGGCGTCTTTTCGTTCTTCCACGTATTCATTTAGATTTTCATGAATGGTCTTAACGGTTTCAAAATCACAATGCTCTCCAAGAGTTTCCTTCACAATTTCCTGGAACACTTCTTTTTGCCCTTTAAAGGACATGGGTGTGTAACAACCTAAAGTCTGTTCTATAAATTCTTCCTGCATCTTTTCTGAATTTTTCGTATAGTATAAAAGACTATGTATGTCGGTACTTCTATCATTAAATGCCGGAAACAAAAATCCATGATTCGGTGCTCCTACCACCCAGTCTCTTACCCTGCTTTCAATATTATTGGTAAGTTCATTATAACAAAGTCCGGCATCGGAAAGTTCTACAGGACAAATGCTGCATAAAATAAAATCATACACTTCCTCAGAAGCATCTTCATTTTCGATTTCATCTTTCGTCATTCCCGGTACATCATAGGCTGCATAAATTAAAATGATATAATAGTTTTGAGGATAATCATAGGTTTCAATTACCTTATCATAGAATTCTTCTAAAAGTGCATCGTCTTTTAGATTCGAATTTTTAAGCTTTAGTAGAAATTCCTGTGTTCCACCGGTAAATTCTGCCTCCATAGGAAATTCCATATTTAAAAGATTTTTCCCAATGGTTCCGGACAAGGTAGAACGAAAAATGGTATAATACTTAAAATTCTCCTCTTCCGACAACGTTAAAAATGTCTGTGCTAATTCTGCCTTTTTATTCTTTTCTCCATCTACGTAACAACCACAAATTCTGGTAATAGTAGACCGTTCCGGTATAAATTGTTTCTTAATTTCTGCAATTTCTTTCTTATTCATACTTTTCTCCATTTCGAGTCTATGTTCTATTCATCCATCTTCACACTTCACTCTTAAAATATTTCCTATTCTTTTGATATCGTTTTATCAAGTCACATTACAATAAAACATGCTCAACTGCAAACATTCATCGATTATTACAACCAATTTGCTTTTATCTGAACTTTTTTCTTCTACTATCTTACCTTTATTTTGTTTTTTTCGCAATATCCAAGTCCAGATTTTTATGGTATACTGAAGTGGATTTATTATGGTTCATCTGTATGCCCCAATAACGGATTTGTTATGGAGCCTTACAAAATCGGTAACCTTATTTTATGAAAAGGATGAAACAGTTATTATGATGACAGAATTAGAAAAACACTACAACAAATTCAACGAAGACAAACGCCTTACCCGTCGCCGGGGACAGGTGGAATTTATCACCTCGTTAAAATATATTCATGAATGCATTGATATGCTTTCAGAATCACAAGCAGAAACAAAAAAAGAAAGTACAAATCAAGACATTAAAATCTTAGATGTGGGGGCCGGAACCGGAAGATACTCCATTCAACTTTCAGAAGAAGGCTATGATGTCACTGCCATTGAACTGGTAAAGTACAACTTAGGTATCTTAAAATCTAAAGGCAGCAATGTAAAAGCCTACCAGGGTACTGCCTTGAATCTATCCCGTTTTGCCGATGAATCCTTTGATATTACTTTAGTATTTGGTCCTATGTATCACCTTTATACCTTGGAGGATAAACTGAAAGCCCTAAGCGAAGCCAAACGGGTTACAAAAAAGGGGGGCTATCTTTTAATTGCCTATTATATGAATGAATATGGTGTCCTGACCCATGGTTTCATTGATGGACAAATCAAAGAAAGCCTTGCAGGTGGTAAACTGACAGAAGATTTTCATTGCATCGCAGAACCGGAGGATTTATATGAAAGAGTCCGGACAGAGGATATCCAGGAACTAAATGAACGTCTTGGACTAAACCGTGTAAAACTGATTGCCACGGACGGTGCCGCCCACTATATCCGACAAACCTTAAATTCCATGGACGAAGAAACCTTCCAATTATTCTTAAAATACCACCTGTCTACCTGTGAAAGACAGGATTTAATTGGGGCAAGCACCCATACACTGGATATTATAAAAGTGTAAATCAAATGATGGATAATTGTGAAAGTATAAATTTCATATGTGAGTAACTCAAAAGAAACTGAACAACTAATGGCTAATTGCGAAACTATAATATTTCATATGAAATTAACTTAAAAGAATCTAAGCAACTGACAGGTAATTCCGAAAGTGGATTTCCTTTTACCAATATCGAATCAACAACATGAAAACCTTCCTGGCAGACATATTCCGTATATTCGTTTTTCTGCCACTTATGATAGGTTTTAAATCCAATCTTTTCCATAAACCAAATCAATAACTTTGAGTAGCTCTTTTTCATAAAAAGGGCTACTTTCTTACGACAACAAATCCCGCCCCCATATCGCTGACATAAAAGTTCTCTGTAATAGACTACTCACGTTTATATCTGCAAATTTTCTGCATATTTAAATAAAATAATATCTCTCGAGGCGGTTTCTACACATGCCTGTTCCTTATTCATAAAATTCACTATCTCATATTTGCTCATTTTTCCAAGTTTATCTATGACAATATTTAAGATATCTTTGTCTTCTTCAGATAATGATGGATATTCTGTTTCTTCCATCAAGTTGAAATGATATGCGTATGTTTCACCCACATCCACTTCCTCACATGGTACATCTTTTAAGTCTATGATAGAATCATGCCCGATAGGCACAGTTCCCATGGGTAATGCCTGATAAACCAGTCCGGTAATTGCCCGCTCTCTTTTCTTATAAGAAAGAGCATCAGAATACCACATCAACCTCATAAGTTTCGCCATATATAGATTGGTAACTTTAACAGATGTGGCAAAATAACGAATTACATCTACCACCTTATCTAAGGATAGTTCTGTATTTCCGTGAAACATCTGATTTCCTTGAAATCTTGCATATTTTGCTTCAATAGCTTTCCTTAGATATAAATCCTGTTCCTTCTCATAAAGAACGGTAGCAATATCAAAATACTTTCTATATGCTTCTGCAGATAAGTTGTTCTTTGACCCGTGTAGTAAATGTAAGAACCATTCCGGATCCTGGTCAAGCTTTTTTAGAATAGTATCGTGCGCTTTATCCTGCACTTGATGAGTCTCATATCTAGTAATCGTTTTACCACCCCATCCTAAGAGAATAGAAAGATCTTTCTGACTCATTCCATATTTTGATCGAATTTCAATCATCTCTACTGATGTCAAAAGTCCCTGCGCCTTTCTATATGCATCCTTGAGAGTGATATCATTCTCCCTCATCTGGTATTCATCCATATACAGTTCTTGTGCAACATCGCAATAAAAATAAGTCGCCTTATAATCCACACATACATTCTTTAAACTGGCATGTTCCATTACGTGAACCGTTTTTACTTCGTGCTCTTCCATACAACAAGTGCATAGACGATTTTCCCTGTATAATATTTTCATGGAAACACCTCCCTAATTATTCCTATATGGAAACATATCTGATGTAAACGCTCTCTCTGCAAAATGAAATGACATTATAAACACAGTTGCACTTCCATACATTCCCAACACTTCTACTCTTATCTTAATATATACATTCTCTGAACTGTTATATACCCTGCCAAATTCTCTCATCTCACTTTTCTTCGAAAACCTAAGATCTTTCACCGTTCTCATATATTCTTCCACTGTTAATGTTCTTATTTCTCTTTTTAAAGCTTCTTCAGGATTCTCATCAGGAAATAGTGTATTTACTGTATATCGATTTGTATATTCCTCTTTTCTTTCTTCATCAACAAACCTTTTTGCCTGAAATGTAATCTTTGCACCATTATCAAGAGCAAACCTCAAATTCTGAATATATGCTTTAACCTCTAGCTCACTTTCAATTCTCTCCTTTGTTTCTTCTGCCATTTCATTACTCCTTAAAAAGTATCAATTGATACCTTTATGATATAACAATTCCATACCTTTGTCAATCCGGACTATTCACGTCCTTAATCATCGAAAGATGGTTATGTCAGTTCAGGAATTTATAAGAGAATACAGTGTTATAAAACATTCAGAAAGCCTGCCCAATTTTCGTAAAAAAATGCGAAATTTGGACAGGCTTTTATTTTGAAAAGAATCACTAAAAAACCAACTCATACATAGAAAAGAACGGAATCTCTTCTATCCCTCTTTCTAAATCTACATCACCAACATACTGAAATCCACATTTTTCATATAGTCGTTTCGCTGGTTGATTATCAGGAACTACATCTAGCCGAATCGCTTTGTATCCATTGTTTCTTGCATACTCGATGCAATATTTTACCATTTCCCTTCCAATTCCTTTGCCTTGTAGACTTGGAGCTGTCGCTAAAGTATGACATACCATATATTGCCCTTGTGGAATTTCCACTGTCCAGTCAGTATTTTCATACTTTCCTTGAGGGTCATCGTTTAATACAAATGCTCCCACGATTTTTTCATTCTCCATACAAAGAAATTGCTGACCTACCGTCACCTTTTCTCTTACGGATGCTTCGGAAGGATATGATTTATACCTCCACTTTGGATAATTTATCGTTTCGCACAAATACAATACTACCTTATCGTAAAACTTTCCAACTTCTTCAATATCCTTCTCTTCACATAATCTTATTTCCATTTCACTTCTTCCTCTTTCTATACTATTCCCTGCTCCTTTCATACACAAAGTGTCTTATCGCAGTCAATTAATCTACCCATGCATAATTCCACCTGTTTTCACCTATAAATACAACATTTTTATCATATCTCGCTACATAAAAAAAATCAACCGGAAATGTACCACAAAATGGAGATACCTAAATTTACATTTCTATCAGCCTTAGTATAAGCAAAAAATCAGCACACACCTAGATGCCTGCTGATTTTTTATTCCTAATTTTATATTCCTGATTTTACTCCCTGTTTTTAAGAACCTCTGCCAGATTCACCTTGTTTAATCTTCCTACCAACAACCGGTTAATCACCAGATATACAAGAATAACCCCTATATAAATGATGGCATAAAGCCCGGGTGTAAATGCAACATTCATCCCACATCCCACATTAGAAACCATAGCCGCATAGATCAAATCCATACATTTCTTTGCAAGAGGAATACAAATCAGTGCCCCCACTGCAATGACATAGAAGTTCCCATTAAGATAAAGCTTCTTAATCTCCTTCGTGCGATATCCAAACACCTTCACCATAGAGATGTGGAATGCAGAACGATCAATCATCACTTTCATCATCAGATACATCACCACTGCAAAAATCAAAGATGAAAATACAATCATCATAGTAATCATCGGTGTCATTTCATGAATAAACACATCTGCTGCCTTCTCAATATCCTTCTTCGTAGTAACGCCATAAAGACGTCCCGGGTCGATATCTAACTCCTTGTCTGCAAACACCTGATTATAATAGGTATCGCTTTCTCCAAACATTTCACGCATACAATCAATATCCATGAACACATAAAAACTGGTGGAATACTGTGCAATTTCCTTTACGGTAAAGGCATAATACATCTTCGCTTCCTCATCCTCTACCACAAAAATCTCACCCTCTTCAATGCCATATTTTTCCGCCATAGCCGAGGAAATAACCACCTCACTCTTGCTGTTAGTAAGCTCCACATCAAAAAACGGATTATCCTCAGTAATACCTAGGATCGTCACATCTAAGTTGTAACCTAGATTTTCCTTTTTCACACTCTTAGAAAATGCTTCATAACCACCCTTTGGAACTTCCTTTTCCGGATATTTATAGGTATATAAATATTCAAACTTAGTGTCAGCTTTGTTATCTTCACTAATGCGTCGGCACATGCTGTAACAATCCAAACCAAGCATCAGAATTAACAAAGATATAAACATACCACCCACAACCGTTAGTGAGGTTCTGACTTCACGAAGCATTTGTCGGATGCGGAAGGTGGTAACGAATCCCATCTTTCCTAATTTAATCTGGCGCATATGGCTATGTTTTTGCTCATTTCGAAGCATCTGAAGCGCCGGCTTATTTAACTTCTTGCGTATAATCAGCCAGTTAACCAGTATACAAAGAACCGGCGGTAGCACCAATCCATAGGCAATCAAGTATGGAGGATACACATTCTGCATATTTGGAATAGAAAAATAACCATAGCAATTACCCATAATGGTGCTTTCTCCAATGGCCGCAAAACCTATTACACAACCTAATGCTCCGGAAATAAATGTTACTACAACCGGAAGACAAAGATAATGCAAAATCAATTCCTTTCTTTTTACACCTAACGCATATAACGCACCTATGGTGGTGTTTTCCTTCTCAATGCCATATACTACAAAAACTGAAATCACATAGGCAAACAACACCAAAATGATAGCCCCCGCAATAAGACCACCATATTTATTAATCACCTGGTCTTCAGCTGCTGCCTTTGCTCGTGGATTATCCTCCACTTTAATAAAGCTTTGAAGATTTGATATCTCAATATCAAAATACTCCCCAAGAAAAACATCTGCCTCTTCCAAATACTCCCTAAAATAAGTATTATCAACAGAATTCGCATTCACCTTCAAATTCTCTAATGCTTCCTTTAGTTCCTCATTTGTCATAGAATTATTTAACAAATATGCATACACATATTCCTCTGCCCTGATGCTTTTTCCTTCATCCAGTAATGTCACATACGCATCCTCTGTTACAAATGCTGTTCCAAATTGGACACTGTTAACACTACTGTCAGTAAAATCCTTGTATACCGCATCATAATCCGGGGTACATCCAATACCAACAACCTCAAATACTTTGTCGCCAATGGTAATGTCATCCCCTACCTTAATTTCATGCTCCTCGGCATACCGACGCTCTATCACTACTTCCTCTTTCGTATCTGCACTTTGCCCTTCCACGGTTTCCATGAGGTTAATTTCCTCTCTGTTTTTAAATACACGGATGGTACTGCCATTTTCCATTTCATATTCCAGATAGAACTGCTCCTCTATTGTAATTCCTTCCTTCTTAAGTTCTTCCTTTTCCGACTCTTGTAATGGAACAAACAAGCTAAACTGTCCATCCTCTAAATTGTTGCGTTTCGCTGCTTTTTCCGAACCCATAATAATAGTATCTGCGGTTCCAATCAACGAAATGATAATATACATACAAAGAATAATGAGTGCGCTCAAGGCAAGATAACGCATACCATTTTCTTTTAAATCCCTTAATATTCTCTTTCTCAGTACTTTCTGCATCTTATAAATCCTCCAGTTCCATTGCAGGCACCCTTGTCTCGTTATGATACTCCTTGCTGATCTGACCATCTTTGATCCGTATTACCTTATGTACCATATTCTTGATGGAATTGTTATGGGTAACAATAAGCATGGTGGTTCCATATTTTTCATTTACGGTTTCCAACAATGCAAGAATATCTCTTGAAGTCTTAGAATCCAAGGCACCCGTTGGCTCATCGCATAAAAGAAGCTTTGGATTTTTAATCAATGCTCTTGCAATGGCGCATCTTTGCTGTTGTCCACCGGAAAGTTGTGATGGAAACTTGTTCTGATGCTCCGTAAGACCAAGAGTTTCAATCAGTTCATCCATATCCAAAGGATTTTTTGTCAGATATTCACACACTTGAATATTCTCTCGAACCGTTAAATTAGGAATTAAATTATAAAACTGAAAAATGAATCCTAAATTATCTCTTCGATAGTCTGAAAGCTTATCCGGCTTCATACCTACGATTTCCACTCCATCTACCTTAATGCTGCCGGTGTCTAACAAATCCAAACCGCCAATACAATTTAAAAATGTGGACTTACCAGAGCCACTTGTTCCCTGAATCACACACATTTCACCTTTTTCCACTCCTGTGCTAATCCCCTTCAATACCTGAATATAGCTGCCACCTTCACCATAACTTTTCTTCATATCTTTGACTTCTAAATACATAATTTCATTCCTTTCTACAAAACCTTATACTGAGGCCTTTGCAAAACCATAATATTGTATCAGTCATAATACAAAAACGCCTGCCAATATATTTGTTTATTGCACCACCTAAGATATCATGGGAATAGTTTTGCAATTACCTATAACTTTGTACCTGCAACATAACAATGTTATGTAAGTGTTATTTTTTTAGGACTAAGTAATTACCTAGTCCTTCTAATTCATAAAAACTCCATACCAGCCTGCTATCATATAGTTGATGAGCTGTTCCATAAATTTCAGTCCCCGCTCTTCATCCTCAATATGTGTAATCATATACACAAATGCTCCTATCTGCTCATGGGCAAGCCAATGTATAAACCCATCATCCACTTTCTTATCCGGATACCTCTGTTCCATTTGACGAGCCATATTCTTAAAATGTTTCTCTGCTGTATCAATAAATCGATCAACAAGCCCTTCCATCGTAGAACCCTGACTTTTGGTAAGAACCAGCAACACATCGTCTCTATGCTCATACATCATATGAATAATCCTTTGGGAATCATCATAATGCATGTGATTATCCACATCCTCCGGATGACCTAGTTCACCCTTTTTTGCCATGTCATGTTCAATAGAAAAATGTCCATTCATAACGGCATAAATAGCTTCTACCACATCCTTGGTCAATGCCTCAAACAAATCCGCCTTATCCCGGAAGAAAAAATATAATGCACCTGTCGTTACCCCGGCATTCTTACAAATGGTACGCAGAGAGGCTTTCATATATCCTTTGTCCAAAAATTCCGCCCTGGCACTAGCAAGTAATTTCATCTTTGTTTCTTTGTCCTGTTTCAATTGTATCACCTCAATAACACAGCATAACATCGTTATCTAATAACACTGTTATGTTATCATTTTTTCATGGCATTTGTCAAGTGGTTTTTACTTCCCATTTATCACATTCTGCTTCTAATGCTATAAAATCCAAGCAATTTTGAACAACTCTGTTTTCATCCTTAGCTTTCCTTTTACTATATAAGACCTTCGCATTTTTAGCGATGGCTTTCTCATGCTTACGGATATAAATAATTTCTTCATTAACAAGGTCTTTATACGCTTGGTCTGGTTCATTCTCAACATCATACAGTTCAATTTCTGTATCTTGAACCGGAATCATCGTACCAATCTGCAACGTTCCTTTTAATTCCATACCATCGCCCCTCCCTGAGACAATTCGCATAACAATAAGTGAATCTTTTCGTATTGTCTTTTTCCATTCACCATAATGTAATCATGATTGTTTTTTGGAGACGATAATGGAATATAGTACTTATGCGACTCAATTTCAATAACTGTACCTAAATATTTTCTTGTATGCACACGGGCATTTTCTTTATTAGAATACACTCTTGGAAACTTCTTTCTTAGATAGTTTATATACTCATCTGAAATACTGTATAACTGCATAAAACCTCCCTCATATGTAAAAAAAGCATCCATATGGATGCCTCTTTCTGTTAAAACTCTCCACTTAAACGGCAGGAGCTCTCCGGTTGTTAAACCTTCCACTTAAACGGCAGGAACTCTCCGGTTGTTAAACCTTCCACTTAAACGGCAGGAACTCTCCGGTTGTTAAACTCTCCACCTAAATAGCAAGAGTTGTTTGGAAGATAGAATATCTATCTATAATACATTATATGCAGAATTTCTAAAAATAGCAATAGATTTTTTCTTCCATCCATTTGTATTTAATTGTTATAAAAAATGCATCTCAATATTCTTTTCCTCTATTGCAAGCATTATTACTTTTCATAAATCACAAGTAAACCATATTTATCCCCTAAATTTTTAAAAGAAATGTTTTTAAATCCAACCCGTTTTCCCATTTCTACATATTCTTTTTGGTCAAATTTTTTAAATCCGTTTTTTGTATAGAACACTTTATCCAGACTTTCTTTGGTAAGAACTGCATTATAGAAAACACCATGCTCACTTAAGACTCTGTATATTTCCTGTAATCCCCGTATCGTATCATCCCAGAAATAAATGGTATTCATAGTAGCGACGATATCAAATGAATTATTTTCAAATGTAAGGTTGCAACAATCTCCTACGGAAAGATGAATATCTCCATTTGCAATCCCTTTTTTATTCTTTGCGGAAGCGGATTTCACCATATCTTTTGATATATCAATTCCATAAATGGAACATTTCACTTTTTTGTAAATTAATTTTTCTAAATATCCATTTCCAAAACCCACATCAAGAATTTTTACATCTTCTGATAGTTTCATATGTTCTATCATGCCATGATACATCCCATTGTTTACACGATTCATAGCCCAAGTCATAATGCTGCCAACCACTCCTCTGGGATTCCCACACTGAGATGCCCAATAATCACCAAACTTACTCATATTCTTACCCTTTCCTTTCCTAACTTTTTACTTTTAGATAATTGCGAAACGTCAAATGTACTCTTTTTTCTTCCAATCAAAATACATTCCGAAAGTGGATTTCCTTTTACTAATATCGAATCCATAACATGAAATCCTGCGTTTTTATCATCATATGAACATTTAATCATGCGTTTAATTATTTGTCAATCTTTTTTCATAAAAAAAAAGCAGCCTTACTAATTCATAGTAATCTGCCTCATAAAGATTCAAAAGTAACAAAACAACCCAGGCACGCTTTCGCTGCGTTCGGCTCGTAGCGGTACTACTCCTCAATGATTCACGACATCATCTCGGTTAAATTCGCGACAAGCCGCTCATTAAGTACCGACGGCCGCCCAAGCACCTGCTTATGTATTTGTTTCTTTTGAATCACTTAATATAAGTTTTCATTTTCCCAACAATTTATACATAAGACCTTCCTGAATCTTTTCAGTATCAGCATGAAAAATATCGATTTTTTCTTTATCTGCACTCCTATCGCAAAATGCGGGATATAAGAATCCAAAGACAGGCTCCGCCGGCTCGTATGCAGCCTTCATGGGACTTACCGTACAAATAATAAAATCATATACTTCCTCTGATTCCCATAAATCTTCCTTGTCTGTCCCTTTTAGTGGCACATCGTATACCCCATGAAATACAAATACAGCAAATTCATCATCAACAGGATATCCATCTGCGATCTGTTCATACAATAGTTCCATCAATGCATCATTTTTTAATCCACATTCCTGAATTCCCCGAAGTAGTTGCCACATACTGTCTTTGCCTTTTACCTTATCAGGGAAAGTATATTCCTTTAGCTGTAGATTGGTTTTCGCAAAAGGAATAGCCTTTGCCAATTTTAAATTTCTTGCTTTTTCCGAACCAGAGAGTTTTCCAAAATGAATATTAAAACTTTCATCCACTTCCCCTAAATCATTGATATATGCTCCTGCAATTCTGTCAAAACAGCTTCTTGCCGGCGTCATACGCCTTGTTAATTCCAACATATCTTCTCGGTTAATCATTTTTTCTCCTAACATTATGTCCCACTCTTTTTTTCTTCTAAATATTTCATTCCCCATGAACACATAGATTCAAGAACAGGAATAATGCTTTCTCCAAAATTGGTAAGTGAATATTCCACCTTTGGGGGAACAACAGGGTACACCATTCTGTGAATCAGACCATCATTTTCTAATTCTCTTAGCTGTTGCGTGAGCATTTTGGGAGTAGCTGATGTAATAAGTTTGCTTAATTCATTAAATCTAAGTGTTTTTCCTATTAGATGCCACAAAATAAGTGATTTATATTTTCCACCAATCAATTGAAGTGTGGCTTCTACCGGACACTGAAAAGACTGACATTGTTTCATAAGATAGTAACCCCCTAACCACTTTACAGTATCTTTTTGGGTAGTATATTACTTTAAAGTGCGTACTTGTAAAAAAGAAATATTGTTGTAATATTATAACGTGTTTCATGAAGCAAAGCAACCAAAAATACATCATAAAACCAATTGAAAGTGAGGAAGCATATCATGGATTTTTTATCATTAGCAAAACAACGTTGCTCTGTAAGGAAGTACAAGGTAGATGCAGTAGAAAAAGATAAGTTAGATAAGATTCTTGAAGCTGCACGAATAGCTCCTACGGCAGCAAATATTCAATCACAAAGACTTTTAGTAATAAATAGTAACGAAGGACTAAAGAAGTTATCACGAGGTGTAAACTATCATGGTGCACCTTTGGCAATTATTGTATGTGGAGATCATTCCAATGTTTTTGTACGTCCCTTTGACAAAAAGGACATGGTAAGCGTAGATGCCACAATCGTTGCAGACCATATTGTATTAGAGGCTGAGGATTTAGGTCTTAGTTCCTGCTGGTTAACGTA
>JBGVLX010000139.1:0-12485 GCA_045124495.1 Lachnospiraceae bacterium | reverse complement strand
TGCCCGCAAGTCTGGCAAAACAAATCCCCATCCTTTAACTGGGTTCCACAATTCTTACAAAAAGCCATGTTTCTTTCTCCGCCTTTCTTTTTTATCATTCAATTTAACTGAATTTTCCAGTTTTCCATTATACTCAATATAGTGCAAAAAGTCAAGTAATTGCTCCATATTAGAAAATATAGTCCTTATCAGCAAATATTCGAAACATATTATGATGCAAAAAAAGAGCCATCCTATTCATAATGTTTCCATCATAAACAGGATGACTCTTTCATAAAATGAGGGGGAGAGAGAATCAAAAAAAATATTTTGCTTGTCTACGTGAATTATAATACTATTAAATTACGTCAAAAATATGTTAAAATTGTTAACATTTTATGAACGTTCCATAAAAATTTTTATCATACAGGCTATATTTTGTATACTACTACCAAAACCCCTAGGTGCCATTTTTATAACACCTGGGGGTAAATTATATCTCTTTTATTCAAATACCGGCACAACACCACCGTCATATTCACTGTTAATATAATCTCTTACTTCTTCTGATATAATGGCATCTACCAATGCCTTTGTTTTTTCAGAATCTTCATTTCCCTCTTTTACAACAACGATATTTACGTAGGTCTGGGCTGCTAACGAATCTGCGCTTTCGGTAGCAAGGGCGTCGCTAACTTTATAACCTGCTTCTGCAGCATAATTACCATTAATACATGCGATATCCACATCATTCACGGTTCTTGCCACCTGTGCTGCCTCCAATTCTTCGATTTGAAGATTCAAAGGATTTTCTACGATATCTGCAACAGTAGCGGTCATTCCTGCGCCATCTTTTAACTGAATCAGCCCTTCTGCTTCTAATAACAATAAGGCTCTTGCTTCATTTGTAGTATCATTTGGAACTGCTACAGTAGCCCCTTCCCCTAAATCCGCTAAACTCTTGGTTTTTCCTGCATAAATTCCGAATGGTTCAAAATGTACTCCTGCAACAGATACTAAATGGGTTCCATTTTCTGCATTAAAATCATCTAAGTATGGCTGATGTTGGAAATAGTTTGCATCCAGCTCTCCACTTTCCGTTGCATTATTTGGAATAATGTAATCATTATACTCTACAATCTCTAAAGTATATCCTTTTTCTTCCAAATCATCCTTAATCACCTCTAAAATTTCTGCATGAGGCGTTGGAGTTGCACCAATTTTGATTACCTTATCTTCTTCCTCCTTTTTACCACAACCTGTAAATAATGTCGCTACAATACTTGAAATCAATAATGCTCCTAATACTCTTTTCTTCATAATCATCACCCTTTTTTCCTTTCTTTTAGGCGTTTGCAAAACTACCAAAATTTATATTAAGTGATTCAAAAGAAACAAATACATAAGCAGGTGCTTGTTCGGCCGTCGGTACTTAATGAGAGGTTTACCTCGAATTTAGTACCGCTACGAGCCAAATGCAGCGAGAGCGTGCCTGCTTCTGTTTTGTTCCTTTTGAATTACTCTCATATACCTTCCGCTTCGCAGTCACCTAATCATCACCTTTTATCCACTCTTCTTACAAAGTGCAGCCCAATTTCCTGGAACAACTGCACAATCACTACCAATAATGCAACGGTAATCCACATAATATCACCCTGATACCGGTAATAACCGTAATTAATTGCAATGGCTCCTAGTCCTCCACCACCCACAAATCCTGCCATGGCAGAATAACTAAGAATGGTAGCCAAGGAAATGGTACAACCTACGAAAAGTGAGGGTTTCGCCTCCGGTAACAACACTTTAAAAATAATCTGTCTTGTAGAAGAACCCATAGCCTTTGCTGCCTCTATCACTCCAAGGTCTATCTCTTTTAGAGAAGATTCCACCATTCTTGCCACAAATGGAGTAGCGGCTACCACCAAAGGAACGATGGTGGCATCGGAACCAATGGTGGTTCCTACAATCATTCTGGTAAACGGTAAAATGGCTACCAATAAAATCAGGAAGGGAATGGATCGCACCATATTAACAATGATGCCAAACACAAAATTCAAAATCCTATTCTGACAGATTCCCTTTTTATCTGTGATATATAAAATAACTCCGATGGGGATTCCAAGCAGATAGGCAAATATCGTAGATACGATGGTCATGTACAAGGTTTCCCAAACACCATTTTTAAGAATTTCTAACATTGCTTCACTCATTTGTCTGCCCCTCCTTCCTCGTAAGATACAGACTTACTGTCCAGATAATCTTTTATCTTTTTCACAACCAAAGGTTCCTTGGGAAGTTCAATCAACATCTGGCCATATGCCTTCCCTCCGACATTTTCCGTATTGGCGCCAAGAATGTTCACCATGGTATTACACTCAAACACCAATGACGATATAATAGGTTCAAATGCTGATTGCCCCTCAAAAACAATTCTTAAAAAGTCAGTTTCTATTTCTGAGGCATCCAAGGCTTTGTTTAATACCAGTTTTTTCGTAATTTCTGCTTTCGGATTTACGAATATCTCTTTCACGGCTCCCTGTTCTACCACAACCCCTTCACTCATGACAGCAACATTATCACAAATCTGCTCCACTACTTTCATTTCATGGGTAATAATGATAATGGTAACCCCAAGTTTCTGGTTAATCTCTTTTAGCAACTCCAAAATAGCAGTAGTGGTAATAGGGTCCAATGCACTGGTAGCTTCATCACATAAGAGTACATCCGGGCTGGTGGCCAATGCTCTGGCGATGGCCACTCTTTGCTTTTGTCCTCCAGATAACTGGGAAGGATAACTTTTGGCTTTCTCCTTAATTCCTACCAGTTCTAACAGTTCCAATGCTTTTTGCTTCGCCTCTTTTCTTTTTACCCCGGCTATCTCTAAAGGGTAGCACACATTATCCACCACATTTCTTTGGGATAAAAGATGAAAGGACTGAAAAATCATGCCGATTTTTTGCCTGCATTTTCTAAGTTCTGCCTGGCTCATGTCAAGAAGATTCTTTCCATTAAAGATAACCTTTCCACTGGTTGGTACTTCTAACAAATTCAGGCATCTTACCAAAGTAGATTTACCAGCACCGGAAAATCCGATGATTCCGTATATCTTTCCTTTTTCTATGTTAAGATTCACATTTTTTACTGCTTCTACGGTATTGCCCTTTTCCTTGAATTCTTTGCTTAGATCTATAAGCTGATACACGATTATCACCTTCTTTCAAAATTCTCTATCATCTAATTGAAAGAAAAACAAAGGATTCTCTTGTTTCCTATCATTCCTCGTAATTCGAAAGGAAATTCCTCACTTCTTCTTTCTACTGTTTTCCTGTCGGCTTAGTATGAATTAAAGATACCACGTTCTTCTTCATTTGTATAATACATTTCACCTAATGTCTGCTATAGCTTTTTCCTATAACATTTTATCTAACTTATTCACTAACTACCGAATTCCTTTCTTGTTTCTTCAAACACTCTTTCACATTCCAAAATCAAATCTTTCGCGGATTCAATTCCTACTGACAACCTCAGCACCCTTTCATTGATTCCGTTTTTTTCTAATAAATCCTTCGGAACATCTGCATGAGTCTGGGTTACCGGATAGGTAATCAAAGTTTCTACGCCGCCTAGGCTTTCTGCAAACTGTATCAGACGGACATTTTTTAAAATTCCCTTCGCAAAGGCTTCGTTCGTAACTTCGAATGTTACCATTGCTCCAAATCCTCTGCTTTGCTTCTTTATGATTTCATGACCGGGATGTTGAGAAAGTCCCGGGTAAATCACTTTTTTCACTTCTTCTTGTTTTTCTAACCAGTGAACAATTTCAAAAGCATTTTCCTGCGCTTTCTCCATTCTGATTCCTAAGGTCTTTATCCCTCGTAAAATCAGCCAGCTGTCAAAAGGCGGAAGACCGGCTCCCGTTGTTTTTATTATAAATCTTAGCTTTTCTGAAATTTCGGCATCCTTGGTCACCAAAAAACCGGAAAGAGTATCATTATGACCACCTAAGTATTTTGTGCCACTATGTACCACAATATCTGCCCCTAAATCCAACGGATTCTGAAAATATGGTGACAAAAATGTATTATCTACAATAAGCCAGATTCCTCGCTTTTTCGTAATTGCACTTAATTTTTCAATGTCAATTACATTCATCATCGGATTGGTCGGGGTTTCAATGTAAATCGCCTTCGTATTTTCCTTTATATAATTCTCTACATTTTCACTGACGCAATCGATTTTTGTAACCTCAATTCCATTCTTTTCATTGATATTGTCAAAGAGCCTTACGGTTCCACCATATAGGTCCGCATCTGCAATCAAATGATCTCCCGGATGAAACAATTCCATCAAGGTAGATATGGCAGCCATTCCACTGGTAAACGCCAGTGCATCCAGCCCATTCTCCAAAGATGCAACCACCTTTTCCAAATGTTCCCTGGTAGGATTCTGCAGTCTGCTATAATCATAACCTGTACTGTTCCCTACACTAGGATGTGCAAATGTTGCAGTCTGAAAAATCGGAAAGCTGACTGCCCCATATAAATTGTCCTTTGATTCATTTTCTAAATGAATACACTTCGTTGATACATCTACACTCATTTATCATTCTCCCTTTTATTCTTCACTGCCGGATATTCAATGAATCCGGCTTATACATTCTTTTGACTGTTTCTTCATCAATACTTTTCCTATCTGTTTTGTATGATATAAAGATAGCACATTTTTCCTTTTTTGTATAATATCCATATCCTTTTACTTGTTATAAGAAAAAGTTATAACTAAAATAAGGTTAGGGCAAAAGGTATTTAACTTTAGAATACCCACAGATTATTTCGGAATTACTTGCAAATTGTTCCGAAATTACTAACAGATTACAAAAAAAAGAAGCCATCATACTTACAATCTTTCCATCGTAAATATGATGACTCTTTTATAAAATGAGGGGGAGAGAGAATCAAAAAAAATATTTTTGCTTGTCTACATGAGATATCTTACTATTTAACTATGTCTTATGTATGTTATTTTTTTTAACATTTTATGAACATTTCATGAAAAATTAACCTCCATGATTCACAGACTGAATCATGGAAATGTACTTATGTATGGTTTTCTTAACCTGACCTCATGATATATTTTCATGTACAGAAGTAATCCAGTATCCGAAGGTTCCTGTTTTTATTTCCTGCTGCTTCGCCTGTATAAAATTTGTAAATCCGAATAATTCTGCAAGATATTTATCTTTGCTATTATAGACTCCGGGTACTCCTAAAACAGCCTGTTTTCCTCCATCCTGAAACCTGATATATCCAAGCATCAAATATTGATACGCAAAATATCCATGTAATAAAAAGCTGTTTTTTCCCAAATACCAGTCATCTGCATTTAACAATCCAATATCTTTTGGCATAATCTTCACGCACTTTAAAAAAGATTCATTTCCAAAGGATGGAATTGTTTTTAACTGCAACATTAATTCTTCTATGGTCTTTGGCTTTGGCCAGCCCGATACAAAGAAGCATTCTGTTTCTTCCCCAGCATTTACAATTTCGTCAATAAGCCGGTTGACATCCTTTGAAGAATCCGGTTTTATCTCCGTATCCTCTGCTTTTTCCTGCAATGTCAGATTTTCTTCCGGTTCCTTAACAAAATTCTTTTCCCAGCCTTTTTCTGCTTTTCCTCTATTTTCTTTTACTTCTCGTTCTTTTCCTTCTCTTCTTTCTTCTGTTATGTTTCTGTTTTCTCTTTCTTTGCTTTCTTCTATATTTTTGCTATCTTCTATATTTTTTCTTTCTTCTATATCTTTGCTTTCTTCTATATCTTTGCTTTCTTCTACATCTTTGCTTTCTTCGCTAACTATACTTTCTTTTCTTTCTTTGTTTTCTGCTCTTCCTTTGCTTTCTTCTATATCTTCTTCTCTTCCTTCTTCCGCCCCAATTTCTTCTACTTCCATCTCTTTTTCACTTGTTTGGAGCCATCCCTGATTTTCCTGTTTTCTATCATACCCGCTCAAAAGTCTGTTAAGGCATTTCGACTCAGACCATTCTGTACCGTGGCAAATCGCACCATCCTGCCAGATTGTTAACGCCTCAATGGCAGAAAAAGAAAGTCCCTCTTTTCTTAAAATCGGTAAAATATTATGGAAAACCCCATGGCATTCCCCATTTACTGCCCTGATTGTCCCAACCAAGATAGATTTTACTTCCGGTAAAGTCTCATAATGCACATAAATCTCATAAGACCCCTTTGCAGGCTTTATCTGCATATTCAGTTCTATAAAATCATTCAGTCCCCGTACTCTTACAAATCCTGTATTTCTCCCCTTCTGCTCTTTTTTGTACTCGTATAAATATGAAATAAATCTAAAATTGGACATAAAAAAACTCACTTTCTGCTATGGTATGGACATATCACCGGTACTCCCTTTAAAACAGTCAGATAAACTATCCTGGCTGTTTTTAAGACATCGTACCACCTCAAAGGCTTGTTAACATTTTCCATATCAGTATATGAGAAAGTGAGCAATTTTAGAACCGGGAAACATACTTATCCTAAGAGTTTTTTCTTTTCGGTGAGCGAGCTGCATCTAAATCCGTTAGGATTGCGGTCACCTTATTTTAAAATCCCGGCTTATCGCATCTTTATAATTACTTCCAGAGAAAATTCTGTTTCGTCACAATGAATCGTTACCTGCCCATGATATTTCTCTACACTGGCAGTGATATTTTGCAATCCAAATCCATGATTCTTCGCATCTTTCTTTTTTGTTTTAATTTTTCCGGTTTCATCCACCAAAACCTTTTCTTTGACCGGATTTTTTATATTAATCAACAGGTAATCTTCTAATGTCTTAATGGATAAACGTATCTTTCGTTTGCCTTCCTCTAGTCCCATGCAGGCTTCCATGGCATTGTTAATGCTATTGGCAAAAATAGTACATAAATCCAATGGCTCAACAGTACAATTTCCAATCAGTTTTCCACTGACCATAAAATCGATTCTGTACTTTTCTGCCTCTGCAAATTTTTCATTGATTACTGCATCAATAATAGGATCTCCCACGGTTATGGTCTGAGACACAGATGCCAGTTTTTCTACCATATTATCTAGATAACGGTCGATTTCGTCATAATCTTTTAACTCGGATAATGTCTTTAAACATTGAAGATGACTTTTCATGTCATGACGATATTTTCTCGTATCCTCGTCTAACTGTCGTAGTTTTTCATAATGATTTCTTTGCATGGACAAATATTGCTCATTTACACGGTTGATATCTTTATATTCATCTCTTGCCAGAAGGTTTATAATGATAACTGCTACCTCTATGAGCATACCAACCGACATAATCACCACTACTTCACTTACCAGCTGGACTCCTGCCGGATCTTCCATATCAGACATTACCATAGCTGAGATATGAATTAAGATATCGTTTAGCATCACCACTCCGGTAAACATAAGGTAATACCTTCTCTGGAAAAATTCAGCATACTGATCTTTGTTCCGCTTTACCAGAATACATAATACAATCCAAAAAATAAAAGATAGTAACTGACTGAAAAAAATGGCTGTCATGTATTTATAAATGTTTGGAAACATATATTCCCGAATCATGTTTATAATTGCCAGTAAAAAGTGGTCAAAACAAAATACCACCAAATAAGTACATACATTTACAAAAAACAGTCGTCCTTTATTCTGACTATCAACACACATCATTAAAACAAATAATACAAAAATACTCATGGCTATATTGGTAATCCAGTCATTTTTCATTACCCCGGAAAAACAGGATAATGAAATATATAGTAAAACAGCCAATATTGTGTTTTTGCTTTTATAAACCTGCTGCAGATGCAGCACGTTTTTTGAAATCAAGCCACACTTTAACAGTGTAAGAAAAAATATGACAAAACAGAATGCTATCTCCACTTTTTTACCTCTTCTTCTTGTAATTTATGATTTTTCCCATCATTTTTATCTTCTTTTGTTACGATTCAAAAAAACAGTACTATTCATCCTTATAACCATGGCTAAAAATTTGATATTTTCCCGCTCTTCGTCAGCCCCTGGCATTTTTTCGAATGTAATTAAAAAATCGTTCTTTTATTAATTTTACTTTATCCCGTCCAATTTTGGCCCGTTCTCCGTTTTTTAAGATAATTTCACTTCCTACAATTTCCTTTACCCATAACAGATTTACGATATAACTTCGATGAGTCCTGTAAAAATCACTATTTTGAAGTTTTTCCTCGAATTCATCCATCTTCCCGGTAATTCTTTCATACCCATCCGTGGTCCGGAGCAAAACTTCTTTATTCTGGGCTTCTAAATAAATGACATCTTTATACGATATCTCTTTATGATAATTTTTGGCATCCAGTACCAGCACTTCGTCTGTGGAAAATTCATCAATGGCGCTTTCAATGGCCTCTTTTAACGCTTCTTTTTCCACCGGTTTCAGTAAAAAACGGAAAGCCTTTACAATATATCCCTTGGACATTAACTCATTATGGGAAGTCAGAAAAATAATCTTAGTATTTCCATTGTTATATTTTACCTGATATCGTTTCGCAGTTTCCAACCCATCAATTCCCGACATCTCAATATCCAAAAACAGAATGTCTAATTGAAGATCATATGCCAGCAATTCCTCTCCACCGGAAAATTCCACGATGGAATAAGGGATTTTCCGAAATTCCATATACTTATCTATGATTTGACGCATCTGCTTCAAAAATATTTTCTGGTCGTCACACATTCCAATTCGCATCTTGTCTCCACGTAACCTTTCCCATCCCTTTGGGAATCCGTTACTTTCCTTTCATCAATGTATTACTTAATGTAGCAAACTCCTGAAGGCTTAATGCTTCTCCCCGAAGGGTTGGCAAATAGCCTAATTCATCCAATGCATGTAACATCTGCTCTTTTGTAATTTCTAACTCCCTGGCATTATTGACTGCATTTACCAGAGTCTTTCTTCGTTGGTTAAAGGCGGCACGAATCAGTGCAAACATGAATTTCTCATCTTCTACCTGTACCGGACATTGTTCCCACCGGGTAAGGCGTATAACTGCAGAACCTACATTAGGCCTTGGCATAAAACAATTCGGTGGTACATTTGCCACAAGATATGGCTTGGCATAATACTGCACTGCCAGGGAAAGGGCCCCATATTCCTTACAATTCGGTCCTTCCTGCATTCTTTGTGCCACTTCTTTTTGCACCATAACCGTTACACTGTCCAAAGGCACATGACTTTCAAAAAGTCCCATAATAATAGGGGTGGTAATATAATATGGCAGATTTGCCACCACTTTTATCGGCTTTCCTCCGTTATATTTTTCTACTAATTCATTGATGTCTACTTTTAAAATATCCTGATTGATAATCAAAATATTATCATAGTCACCTAAGGTATCTTCTAATACCGGAATCAGGTTTTTATCGATTTCTACCGCAATGACCTGTTTTGCATGTTCTGCCAGCATCTGGGTCAGGGTTCCGATTCCAGGTCCGATTTCCAGTACGCAGTCTTCTTTCGTTATCTCTGCCGCAGCAATGATTTTATCAATGACTCTTTCATCAATTAAAAAATTCTGTCCGAACTTTTTCTGGAAATTAAACTGATATTTTTTTATTACTTCTATGGTTTTTTGTGGGTTACTAAGTTTTTCCATCCTTCACCCTTCCTTTCAGTATGTTAAATTTCATATACCCTCTTAGCATTCTCGTTGGTAATGCGAATCACTTCTTCTACAGGTATTTCTTTTATTTTCGCGATTTCTTCCGCCACATAAGGAAGATAATGAGAACTGTTCCTCTTTCCCCTGTATGGCGTTGGCGTAAGATATGGACAATCTGTTTCTAACACCATCCGGTCCAATGGCACTTCTTTTACTACCTCTTTTAATTTCTTCGCATTACTAAAGGTGACAACGCCCCCGATGCCAAGATAATATCCGCATTTCACAAAGAAATCTGCGCATTCCTTTGAATACGAAAAACAATGAATGATTCCACCCAATTTTCCCTGATATTCCTTCATAATCTCCATGGTATCGGATGCGGCCTCTCTACTATGAATAATCACGGGTTTGGCCACCTTCACTGCCAGTTCGAGCTGCTCTTTGAACCATTTTTTTTGAATTTCTCTCGGAACATCATCATAATAATAATCCAGTCCGATTTCTCCAATGGCAACCACCTTTTCCTCTTTTGCCATTTCCTCTAGTTCTTTCATGGCATCTTCATTCAATTCTTCTACATGTTCCGGATGCACCCCGACTGCAGCATAAATAAAAGGATATTCTTTGGCAAGCTCTATGGATTTTCTAGAAGAAGCCATGCCGGCACCTACATTTACCAGACCTTCTACTCCGTGAAAATTAAGGCTTTTTAATAATGTATCTCTATCTTTATCATATGCTTCATCATCAAAATGAGCATGGGTTTCAAAAATCATATGTTACCTCCTTTTTGGTAAAGGGAAATAAAGCGAAAATCAGGTTACTGAATAAACAGTAATAATACAGGCACATTTTTTGTGTCTTTTTCTATACTTATAGTATACGATGATACATAACGAATGCAAGACTTTTATTTAAAAACTCTTGCATTATATCCCGTTCTGTGGCAAAGTATAATATATATGTAAAATGATTCATGGTGTGAATCATTGGAATGTACGAATGACTGTAGTTTATAAATTTTTGAAACGTATGAATTACTAAGGCTTATGAATCATTCATGACTGACATTTTTTTAGAAAGGAAAATAAGAATGAAGAAGTTAAAAGGATTTCTTTTTGTGTTATGTACGACTTTGAGTATGGGTGTTCTTACTGCATGTTCTAACACCGATACGGATACCTATAAAAATTATGTCCAAGGCGTTTTGGATACCAATTTTAAGGGTGTTTATGATGACTATATGAAACTTACCAATGCCGCTGAAACAGAGGCTGCCGAAATTTATGAATCAAACATCACAGCCATTACTGATGATTTTCTTTCTTCCGGTCTCATTACAGACCCTACAGAAGAAGAAAGGGAACGATTACGCCAGTTTGCCATTGCTTTATTGAACAAAGCAGATTATAAGGTGAAGGATGTAGAAAAGAAGGACGAAGCTTATTATGTAAACGTGGAAATCCGTCCATATATCTTTTATTCCACTCTTCAGGATAAACTCCTTACCAAATATTCGGAATTATCAGAAAAATATCTGGATACTGACATTGACTCCATGTCCAATGAAGAATATGCCGGCTATGTTTCAGAATACAACGAAGCTACCTTTGCTCTTATGGACGAAGTGTTAAACCTGAATGAATATGGCGAGCCGATTACCGTGGCATGTAAAATCACTGTTACGGAAGATTATTATGAGATTAATTCCAGTGATTATGAAACCATTTACAGCACACTGTATGTGCCAATTGATTAAACATATCCTTTGAGCATATTTTTGTACAATCAAAATCGAGCAGAAACCAATCAAAGAATGATTCGTTTCTGCTCGATTATTTTTCACCAAGTTTACCGGTTAATACCCATTTCCTACGCTTTCTCAATCAGCACCGTCTTTCCTTCGAATGCAAATCCATATTTATATATCCTGTCTTTCGGTATGCCTTTTGCAATCAGGGCTGCATCGTATTGTTTTTCCTCTATTTGATCAAGGGCTGCTTTGGCGGTATCCTGTAAGTTCTTTTCCTCTTCTTCATCCCGAACTTTAAATTCTATAATTACTGCCGGATTTTTACCCGGGTTCTTCGGTTCTATTACAACGTCATATCTTCCGAAACCACTTTCCCTGTTGGAAGTCACCATATATTCCCTTTGTAAATCTACCATCAGCCCTAATACAAATCCGTGATAGAACCGTTCCGGTTCCTGTCCTGACGGGCGTTTTCCGGTATCAAAATAGCTAAATATGGTTAAAGCCACACGGTTCATATAAGCATTCATGGCTTTGCGGTCCCCCATAAACATCGCCTTTATGAAATCATTATAGTCTGCATTGGTCTTCTTAAACCAAGATCGAACCAAACCATCAAACATAATCCGCACTTCACGGTTGGTCACTGCCAATTCATAAAGGGCCTCTTCTCCTAATTCCAAATCTCCCAAACGATCGTAATCCAGGACTTTTAGATAACCGCTGGCAAGCAACAGACTCCATACTGCATCTTCATTGTCATCCAGTTGGTTATACACAATCTGCTCATCAATAGGAACGTGCAAATGGTTCCCCTGAAGCAATTCTTCAAACTGTTTCTTTATAGCACCATTTCCCTCCCGAATCAACTTTCCAACCAAACCATTAGAGCTGGTATTGGCCCAGTAGGTTGCATACTCACCTTTATCCAAAAAGTTAATGATAGACCATGGATTATAGATATCCCCCTGCTCACCAAACACGAAGCCGTCATACCATTCTTTCACTTTTTCTTTTTCTTCACCTAAGCCACATTGTTCTAGCGCTGCAAATACCTCTTCTTC
>JBGVLX010000138.1:0-3892 GCA_045124495.1 Lachnospiraceae bacterium | reverse complement strand
ACCATATATTTTAGTTTCTACAGATTTTTCAGAAAAATGTAAGTGGAATATAAGAGGTGTGCGTGGTACAATCCCATCTTCGACACTTAAAGAAAAGCAAAGAGGCACCAAACCATTGATTTTACTGGCTTTCTGCCCTTTTCATTGTTTTTAAAATGTTGTATGGAAATCCTACTTTGAAATTTTTTTTATTTTCTTATTCAGTTCCTTTGGCTGGTAGTATTTTTTATCTAATCCAAGGTCGATAATTGCATTTAGTGCAGTGCAGACCTGAGAACTTGTATAGGTTGACATATAACACATATCTTCAATATTTGCCACTTCCATGCTGTTCAGTGTGTCTATTACATTATCAATCGTGAAATGCGTTTTGTTCAGGTTTAGTTTCTTCTCAAGAATCCGGTATATGAGCAGGGCTGTATAACAGATCATAAAATGTGCGATAATGCGGTCACGTTTCTGATGATATACAGGTCTTGCAGAGAAGTTTGATTTCATAACCCGGAAGCAGTCTTCGATTTTGTACCGATTGGCACTGATTTCAATAATATCCTTCGCACTGTCATCAAGGTTTGTGGCAACCGCATAAAATCCATCATATTTTTCTTCCTCGTCAATGACACCCTGGTCGATTTCATAACGATCATTTATTTTTTCGCCGGATTTTGTGGATGAGGTACGTTTAATAAAACGGGTAACATCATGAGGACCTTTTTTGTATGTTTCAGGATCCAGGTTTTTAAGTAATTTTTTTGCTCTTTCAATCTGACGGTTGCGGATGTACCGCTGATATTCCATCATTTTTCTGGAGAAGGAAATGATGATTTTCTGTTTCAAAACAGCTTTGGATTTTACCTTTCTGACTTTTCCGTTTTTGCATACTTTTTCTTCGTACAGACCGGTATCGATTGCCCTGTCTGCGGTAAGAATCTTATATGCCCTGTCGCTATATAATCCTTCGTTCTTTTTATCGAACCGGTCAAAATCCTTCATGTGTTCCAAAGTAACCGGTTCGTCCGTTGAAAGCAGTCTGTAATCGCAGTCATTAAATACGGCCTCTTTCAGCTGGTCAGACAGTTTCTTAATGGACTGGGTCACAATAAATGCACGACCGCCCATAGAGTTAAAGTTTCGGATATTGAAAGAACCAAGACCGGCATCTGCACAGTAAATAAATTTTTTGCCTTTAAACATCTTAGTCAGCTGCTGCTCCAAAGGGATTGCAGTGGTCTGTTCATTATCGGAACCGGATGTTATACACATGGAAAGAGGGATTCCATCGCGGTCCATGAACAGTCCCATTTCCACAATCGGGTTCGGGCGGTGTTCCTTACCCGGACCGTATTTGCGTAGTCCTTTGATGATTTCACCGGTAACTTCATCTACATAATCTTCATCATCTGTTTCGGTTTCAAAATAATAATTTGTACAGTCATAAAAACAGACAGAAGTGTCCCGCTTTACGATATTGCAGCTTTTTTCATAAAGGTGACTGATATATTCTTCATAGTGATCCTTCATGATATCCATAGTGCGTAGAATATGTACATAATCAAAGTCAGGCTGCTCATAATAATGATTGAGATTTTGATGTGCCCCAAGCTTTGAATCCGGATTCAGAATTCTGGAATAAGTCATAAACCGGTTTACCAGATTGGGATCAAACTCAATCTTCATATCCGAAGTTACATTTTTGAAAAAAGATTGGATATCCAGTTCATGGTAAATCTGCTGAAGGAAGAAATATCCGATATTCAGTTGTGTACTTTTCGATGTGACTGCATCTGTAGCCTTAATCTTTTCAGCAAAATCAACTTTTATGTCTAAAGAAACCTTGTTTTCTTTCTTATACTCCTCATTATATTTTTTGACCTGTTCTTTCGCATAGGCGAGCGGGTCATCGGTAATCTTTAGAAGTTCAGAATGCTTTCCGATGCGGGCTACATTTTTTGTGGTTGTTTTTTTACCGTTACGTACTCCGAGTTGAATGAAGTAGGTAGGGTCTTTTGATTTTCTGTCATAATTAAGTTTCATACCTTATTATACCATAAAATACAACCGCGTACAACATATACAACAAAATTTTTTTAAAAATTTGACATAAAAAAAGCCGCAGTTATGCGGTTTGTGGTGGATTATTCAGTTTACAAGTGTCGAAAACCCGTATTTATATTACCTTGGATACGTTAAAGTATTTGAAAAAAGGAGGGCGTATTACACCGGCAGCAGCAGCTTTAGGAACTCTTTTGAAACTGAAACCAGTGTTGCAGCTTCAAGGAGAAAAGTTAGATGCCTTTTCAAAAGCCCGCACCACGAAACAGGCAAAGACAACTATGATAAATGCTATAAAAAATGATATTGCTGCAAGATTTAATCCGGAAGGCAAAGAAGATGTGATGAAACTTCAGATTGCTTATACTTACGATAAAGGAGCGGCTTTGGAATTTAAGGCAGAAGTAGAAAAAGAATTTCCGGGAATGCCTATTCAGATGGATCCACTTTCGCTTAGTGTATCCTGTCATATTGGGCCTGGAGCTATAGCAATAGCTTGTACAAAAAAAATAGAATTATAATAATGAGAGCTTATAGTGTAATGCTATAGGCTTTTTTTGTGGTAAAGGAATAAAGATGAAGGTATGAGAAAGTCTGAAAATGATAAAACTCGTGAAATTGAGAATTAATATCAATTTTAAGGAAAAATCAGTTGACAAAGAAACTTTTTTGTATTAAACTTTAAGAGTAAGTTAGAAAAATCTAACTAAACATGAAAAAATTGGTGTTATTTGGTGATTTTATGAAAGGTTGGATGAATATATGAATTTAATTGATGCTAATCTTGGGGAAGAATATATTATTAAGGACATTATAACAGATGATGAAGAATTAAATTCATTTCTTTTTTCATTGGGCTGTTATAGCGGAGAACCAATTACAGTAGTTTCACGTAAGAAGGATAGTTGTGTTATCTCAGTGAAAGATGCCAGATATAATATTGATAATGATTTAGCGGAAGCTATTTCAGTATAATGAAAAGTAGTGATTTATAATCACTATTTTTTATGACATATAGTTAGCGAATACTAACAAAAGTTAAGTCTGTAAAATAGCAGAAAAGAAGGAGGATGCATTATGCGAATTGCGTTGACGGGAAATCCGAACAGCGGAAAGACTACCATGTACAATGCCTTAACGGGAAGAAATGAACGTGTTGGTAACTGGGCAGGTGTTACGGTAGAGAAGAAGGAAAGTCTAATTAAGAAAGGTATTTATGAAGGAGCAGAGGAACTGGTAGCGGTGGATTTACCAGGAGCATACTCAATGTCACCTTTTACATCAGAAGAAAGTATCACAAGTGGTTATGTGAGAAATGAAAATCCAGATGTAATTATTAATATTGTGGATGCTACAAATCTTAGCCGTAGTTTGTTCTTTACTACACAGTTATTGGAATTAGGAATTCCGGTAGTAGTAGCTTTGAACAAAAGTGATATTAATGAAAAGAAAGAAACAAAAATTAATGCAGAACTTTTAGCAGAAAAATTAGGATGTCCAGTAGTGAAGACAGTTTCGACTTCCACTGCAAGTAATGGTTTAAAAGAAGTAGTAGAAAAAGCTGCATCATTAAAAGGAACAAAACAGAAGGCTCCATATGTACAGGGTGATATTAATCTTCAGGATAAAGCCGAAGTAGAAGCGACAGATAGAAAACGTTTTGAATTTGTTAATAAGATTGTAAAAGATGTAGAAAAACGAAAAGTTCTTACAAAGGATAAGAATGTACAGGATAAGATTGATGCTATTCTTACTCATAAAATTGTAGGTATTCCAATTTTTGCAGCAGTTATGTTCTTAGTATTTTACATATCACAGTCAACTTTGGGAACATGGATTG
>JBGVLX010000137.1:0-16839 GCA_045124495.1 Lachnospiraceae bacterium | reverse complement strand
CCATTTCACACTTAGCTACAGCTTGCGTTATTTTATTTTTTGCCTTACTTGCTATTTTCCTTATTTTCGGACCGAAAATTTATATCATCGAATCCGGAATCAGCGGAATTGGAAATATGCTTCAAAACTTTTTATCAATGTCCACCTGGACTGATCCGTTAAGAGCTACTGGTGATGGCATACAAGGATTCCCACAAAACTGGACCATTTTCTATTGGGCATACTGGATTGCATGGTTTGTTGCTACTCCATTCTTTATCGCCAAAATTTCAAAAGGAAGAACCATCCGTCAAACTATCCTGGGTGCTTTAGGATTTGGTATGGCAGGTACTTTTACTTCCTTTATCACATTTGGTAATTTCGGATTATTCCAACAAACCAGCGGGAAATTAGATGTTGCATCTATGGTTCAAAACGATACAGCACCTGCAGATATTATTCTTCAGATTTTCGGACAGCTCCCAATAAAGAATGTTGCTTTGATTGTATTAGTGCTTGCCATGGTTGCCTTTTATGCCAGCACTTTTGATGCAATTACATTAGTCATGGCAGGATTTTGTACTAAGAACTTAAAAGAAGATGAAATGCCAAGTAAGAAATTAAGATGTTACTGGTCCTTTATCTTCCTTATCCTTCCTATCGCCCTGATTTGGGCAGAAAGTACCTTAAGTGCATTGCAAACTTTCTCTATCATTGCAGCATTCCCACTTGGTATTATTATGCTAATCATTGTATTTAGTTTCTTTAAAGAATTAAAGCAACATAAAGAAGTGAAAGAAAAATAAAATTTCATATAAAACAAAATTCATTTCTAATTTCAAAAAAAGAACAAGGCCATAAAAAGCCTTGTTCTTTTTTATTGGTTTATTTTTTTCTTTTCAATTTATCCAGGAAGTAAATCCATGTTCCTTTTATCATATCAATTTGGATACGGATTACAGCACCGGTATCACCGATTCCATTTTGAACTTTTTTGCACTCTTTCCGCCTTTTCAATCCTTCAAATAGCCCATCGAAATACGCCTGCAAAAAACCTCTTTTTCCAAACATAATACATTGCAATAAACACCCTAATAACAGAAAGGGTAAATTTATGATAATTTGTAACAGCGGCATGTTCTTATACCACAAAAATATTTGATTTCTTGCAGTTAATCTTACCTTAAACTCACTTAGTGAACTGCCTGAAGTTGCACTTCCAATATGATAAACAACCGCTTCCGGACAGAACAAATTCTTATAACCATATCTCTTAGCCCGAAAACCTAAATCCATATCCTCAAGATATGCAAAATGTAAAGGGTCAAAAACACCAATCTTTTCTAGTATTTCCATACGGTAGATTGCTGCCCCTGCACAGGCGGAAAATACTTCTTTTTTTTGACAATATTCTTCATCCTTATGAGCATTTCCTCTTTGAAAAGACCATCCGAAAAGATTTATCATATCTCCGGCATCATCTATCTTTTCTTTCTCGTGATAAGACAACATCTTACCAGAAGCTGAAAAACAGGAAGGATTTTCATCCATTATCTTCACTAATTCCTTCGCAAAATCCTCCTGCACCACCGTATCATTATTTAATAAAATTACATAAGGTGTTTTTGTTGCTGCGATTCCCTGATTCACTGCCTTACTAAAACCTAAATTTTCCTGATTTTGGATCAGTTCTATACTTGGATATTCTTCCTTGATAAATTCAATGCTCCCATCTGTGGAAGCATTGTCAATAATAATCACGGCAAAATCCTGTTCTGACTGCCTTTTTAAAGACTCCAGACAAGGTTTTAAAAATTTTAATCCATTGTAATTAGGTATTACTACTGTTGCCTTCATTAAACTCCTTTATCCCTGTCCATTTTTGATCTTTATCTGAAATTGTAAGCTCCATTCCCTCTTCTATTGGCCACTCAATTCCAATTTCCGGATCACTCCAAAGCAACCCGCCTTCATCATTTGGATGATAAAAATCTGTACATTTATATGCAAATTCTGCATAATCAGAAAGCACTAAAAATCCATGCGCAAAATTCTTAGGAATAAAAAATTGTTTCTTATTTTCAGCAGATAAAACAACGCCAAACCATTTTCCAAAAGTTTCTGAACCTTCTCTTAAATCCACTGCCACATCAAAAACCTCTCCGCTTACTACACGTACCAGCTTATCTTGTGGAAATTCTTTTTGAAAATGCAATCCACGTAATACACCTTTTTTTGATGCTGATTGGTTATCCTGTACAAATTCCATATCAATTCCGGCTTCCTTATAATCATTATAATTATAAGTTTCCATAAAATAACCTCGTTCATCTCCAAATACAGTCGGAGTAATCACTTTTAATCCTTCAATTTCACATGTTTGTACTGTAATTTTTCCCATAACAGCCCTATCCTTTCTTATTTCTTCGTAAATCTAATGTATAAAGATATCGGAGGCAAAAGACGTTTTGACTCTATAATACCTACAAATCACTCCACACTTTGTACTCATATCAAAGTACACTGAATTAGCTGACTTAATTATAACCCATTTGCAACATCAACCAAATATTGCCCATATGCAGTCTTCATTAATGGTTTTGCCAATTCCAACAACTGTTCCTTACTGATAAAGCCACTTTTATATGCAATTTCTTCAATACATGAAATATAAAGTCCTTGTCGTTTCTGGAAAGCTGCTACAAAATCTGCTGCATCCAATAACATATCATGACTTCCGGTATCCAACCAGGCGAATCCTCTTCCTAAAGTTTCTACCATCAAATCACCCCTTCTTAAATACTCATTGTTAACAGAAGTGATTTCAATTTCTCCTCTTGCGGAAGGTTTTACATTCTTTGCAATTTCAACTACATCATTATCATAAAAATACAAACCAGGCACTGCATAATTTGACTTTGGATTTTGCGGTTTTTCTTCAATGGATAATGCTTTTCCATCCTCATCAAATTCTACTACACCATATTCCCTTGGATCTTTTACATAGTATCCAAATATCGTAGCTCCGCTTGTCCTTTGCGCAGCTCTTTTTAATACCTTTGAAAAACTTTGTCCGTAAAAAATATTATCACCTAATACTAAAGCCACATTATCCTTGCCAATAAATTCTTCACCTACAATAAACGCATCTGCAAGTCCTCTAGGCACTTCCTGTATGGCATATTCAAATCTCATTCCTAATTGTTTTCCATCTCCTAACAATTCCTTGAATACCGGTAAATCTCTTGGAGTAGAAATAATAAGTACTTCCCTTATTCCTGCCAGCATCAAAGTAGACAATGGATAATAAATCATAGGTTTATCATAAACCGGCATAATCTGCTTTGAAATCGCCTTTGTTAATGGATATAATCTGGTTCCTGAACCACCTGCTAAAATAATTCCTTTCATATTGTGTCCTCCAATTTTTAACAATGCTGAATGGGAACATAACATTTGCTATGCTCCCATCTTTCATTCTTATTTTCCACTATACATATCTTCGTAGTATTTTTGATAATCCCCACTGGTAACATTTTTCATCCAGTCTTCATGCTCAAAGAACCATTTAATTGTAAGTCTGATACCTTCTTTAAACATCGTTTCCGGTTCCCAACCGATTTCAGCTTTAATCTTATCCGGTGCAATGGCATATCTTCTGTCGTGACCCTTTCTATCTTCTACGTAAGTAATCAAATCTTTACTTACCAATTCTTTTCTAGGGTCACCTTCTGGCAACATTTCCTGTAAGGTTTCAATGATAATATTGATAATTTCAATATTTTGTTTTTCGTTATGACCACCTACATTATAGGTTTCGAAAAGTTTTCCTTTTTCCTGTACCATATCAATTGCCTTAGCGTGATCACGTACATATAACCAGTCTCTTACGTTCTTTCCATCGCCATAAACAGGTAACTTCTTTCCCTGTAATGCATTATTTATAATTAATGGAATTAACTTTTCCGGAAACTGATATGGACCATAATTATTGCTACAGTTAGTAATATTTGCCGGGAACTTATATGTGTCCATATATGCCTTTACTAACATATCAGAAGACGCCTTACTTGCTGAGTATGGGCTATGTGGATCATATGGTGAAGTTTCGTAAAAAAATGCAGTATCGTCATCCGGCAATGAACCATAAACCTCATCGGTAGAAACATGCAAAAATTTCTTTCCTTCTTTAAAAGAGCCATCCGGAAGTTCCCAAGCTGCTTTTGCACAATTTAACATCACTGCAGTTCCTAGTACGTTAGTCTGTACAAATACTTCAGGGTTCTTAATACTTCTGTCAACATGACTTTCTGCTGCAAAATGCACCACCCTGTCAATCTCATTTTCTTCAAAAATCTTCATAATCGCATCTTTATCGCAAATATTCGCTTTTACAAAAGTATAATTTTCACGATTCTCAATTTCTTTCAAATTTTCCAGATTTCCGGCATAAGTCAATGCATCTACATTAATAATTCTGATATCATTATCATATTTTTCAAACATATAATGAATATAATTAGAGCCAATAAAACCTGCGCCACCTGTAACTAAATATGTTTTCATCCTTATCCTCCATGTTTCATTGTTTGAACAAAACGATTATTTTCGTATTTGTTAAAATTCTTTTTTATTCAAAATTACCTATTCCAAAGTATATCATTTTTTCATTTCGTTTTCAACTAAAAGCATATAAAGAAAAAAAACAATACATCACTATAGGCTTACTCTTCACATTTAAACAGTAATTTCTACACTTCTTTCATATATTCTGCCAAGGCTTTTTCCCAATCCAATACATTATAATGATCCTGTGTTAACTTCAACATATAATTCTCTAATACGGAATAAGCCGGTCTTTTCGCCACTGCTGCAAACTCTTCCGAAGAAATTCTTTCTACTACTGTATTTTTTCCTGCCATTTTAAAAATCTCTTCGGCAAAATCAGCCCAACTACAGATTCCTTCACAGGTTCCATGAAATAATCCATAATTATCTGTAAACACAATCGAATCAATGATATCTGCCAAAACCTTGGTACTGGTAGGCGACCCCACCTGATCATTTACTACTCGAACTTTCTCGTTGGTTTCTGCTAGTCTTAACATCGTTTTCACAAAATTCTTTCCATCACCATACAACCACGCAGTACGGATAATAAAATGCTTTTGACTGAACTCTTTTACAAAATTCTCTCCTGCTAGTTTTGTTTTTCCATATACGCCTTGTGGATTCGGAGCATCAAACTCAAGGTAAGGAGTTTTCGCATCTCCGGCAAAGACATAATCCGTAGATACATGTACCATCTTCGCACCCACTTCTTCCGCCGCAATACTCAGATTTCTAGGACCCAATGCATTGATCTTATATGCATTATCCACATCTGTCTCACAAGCATCAACTGCAGTATGGGCAGCGCAATTAATAATGGCATATGGCTTTATTTCCTTTATTAATTTCATAGTATCTTCAATACTTGTAATATTTAGTTCTGCCACATCTGTATTCACTAATTCAATTCCTGCTGCGCTTTCGTATTTCTTGTTAATGGCACGTCCTAACTGACCATTACATCCGGTTACTAATATCTTTTTCATAATTAATACCAAACCTCAAAAAATGCACTCATTTTCATTTGAGGCACAAACACAAAAATTACCGTCTGTGTCTGTATCTTATCCTTTCTTTTATTTTATGATGATACTTTATTTGAATTTTCACTAGTTGCATAAATTCTTTGTAACATCCTTGCAATCGGCTTTGGCCAAAATTTGCAAAACATTACATAATCTTCTTTGGTTCTTACGCTATCTCCGATCGCTGCTGATGTTTCCGACTCTTCGTGGATTCTATGACAGGTAAGTGCCTTTGTGGTGTATAAAAACTCACCTTTTAATTTTGAGATTTTCTCCCAGGCTTCCCAATCCAAAGAAGCTCTCATTCCCACCTGAAATACAGGATTCGGAAGATGCTCCTTTACAAACATCACAGACGGGCAAAGAATCGGACATCCTAAGGATAATACTCTTCTACGAATCCACCTGCTTTTTTGTAACATCCTTGGAATAAGTGGTATCAGCATACATCTTTTAATTTTCAACAAAGAATTAGCAGATACTTCCCTATTATTTCTAATTTCATAATAATTGGTAAAATAAATCAACGGATGTCTTGCATGATTTACTCTGTATAGTCCTTCTTTTAAATAATCCGTCTTATAAATATCGTCCTGATGGGCAATCGTAATCAATGGGGTTTTCGCCTGTTCATATCCAAAATTCCAATCTCCTGCAATATTACTTTTTTCTTTACGGATAAATAATTCTATGCTATATTTTTTTGCCATTTCCTTTATGAAATCATTTTCTGTTGATGTTACCATAATCAAATGACTTTTTACAGACTGCCTTTTTAAGGACAAAATACACTCTTCCAAATATGCACTCTCCTTATATGCACAAATAACAAAAGTATGATCCTTGCCCTTATACTTTCTTTTTTTCGGTTCCTTTTCCATTCTTTCCACCCCACTTACAAAAATATTTCACCATTGAAGTTAGGAAACGAAAAATTCCTTTTAAAGATTTTGTATTTTCCCTTCTCCATTTATGAACTGCCTTCACCATTGGATAAAATATGATGTCGTATCCATTTCTTCTTACCTCTCGCGAAAGATCCGCATCCTCAAAATACATGTAATACCTTTTATCAAATCCACCCATTTTCTTCATAACTTTAGTACGGATTACAAAAAAACATCCCGTGCAAAATTCAACCGAAACCGGCTCACTTATCCTCTCATCCTGCCTTGTATATATCCTTCGATAGTTCCTAAATGGCTTAAATTTGCTTAAAATAACATAAGAAAATTTGGGATTTCTCTTGGGAAGATACTGCTCACTACCATCTTCATTAATAATTTTTGGTGTAATCATCGCCACATCATTATGTAATGTCAAATAATCCACCAAAACCTCAATGGTATTTTCTTTTAAAATAATATCCGGATTAATTACCACATGAAATTCAGAGTCCAATTGATCCAACACCCTATTATGTCCGTCTCCAAACCCACCATTCTTTTTATTTTCAATTAAAACCACTTCCGGAAATTTATTTCTTATTATTTCAACAGTTTTATCCTTAGAATCATTATCCGAAACATATAATGTAAAGTTAAGATTTTTCGTATGTTGCAATATAGATGAAATACACTCTTCAATAATATCTTCTTCGTTATAGGTAACGATACACCCACTTACTTTGGTGTCCATATTTCGCCTCCTAATATTTTATTATCCCCAGATAAGTCCCATAATACATCGAATCCAACCATACTTGAATACCTTAAATTTAAAATAAAAATGAATTCGTTGTAATTTATCCATCTTTTCTATTCTAGCATATTCCTCTAATAATTTTCTACTACTTTCCTCAAATTTCTCATCAGAAAAGCAATATAAGATTTCATTCACTTGTCTGGCTGAAGCAAAAAGGTCTTTCTGATACTTTTTTTTTCCTCTTCCCCATCGTTCCAAAAGGTAAGAAATACTTTTTGCATCCTTGGCCCCAACACTATTTGCTGTATGCTGCCGGTATAATATTGGGGCTTCGTTAAGATAAACGATTTCTCCAAACAATAATGCCAATAATGCTGCATAATGATCATGCATTAAAATATTGTCTATCTTTACCTTTTTCTTCATAAGAGTCAGCAATGTCCGATTCACCATCATAGTACAGCCTGTAACATTATTTTGAAGAATCAATCTGCGTAACTTTCCACCTGCTTCCAAATTCATATAGTTCCAAAAAGAATCAGCAAGTACATTTTTCTTTTCATCAATTACCTTTAAATCGGTACACACCAATATCGGACAGCCGGATTTTTCTGTTTCCTTCGCTTTCATGGCATCAAGAGTGATTTGTATCTTATTTTCTTCCCATATATCATCCTGGTCGCAAAACATGATATATTCTCCTTGGGCATCCTCTAGAAGCTTAAAGAAATTGTATTTCGCACTACCCGTCGGGACTATGTTTTGTTCTATCAATATTTTCTTTGGATATCTTCTCTGATATTCCAATAATATTTTGACTGTAGCATCTTTTGAACCGTCGTCTCTGATTCTGATGCAAAACTCTTCTTCACATTTTTGTAACATCAAAGAATCCATTAATTCTTTTATATATTTTTCACCATTGTAGGTCGCTAACAAAATATCAATCATTTTCTATATTAAACCTCATTTCAAAACCAACTCCAACATTGGAAGTAAAATAAAAATAAATGTATAACATATTTCGGGTTGTATTCTTTCCCATTTCATCTATTCCCTAGGATTTTTATACTTCAAATTATCATTTTGCTCCACTACCTTAAATCCCTCTGTACTGTCTTTTTTCAGAAATACAATCACCGTTTGAAATAACAGCTTTATATCGAGCCATAAACTATAATTCTCAATATACATTAAATCTAGAATCAATTTATCTTTTGGGCTTGTGTTGTACTTTCCCGCAATCTGTGCATACCCAGTAAGTCCGGCCTTTACTCTTAATCGATATTCAAACTCTGGAAGTTCTTCCGTATAATGAAAGATATTTTCCAACATCTCAGGTCTTGGACCAACCAGGCTCATGTCTCCTTTCAACACGTTCCATAATTGTGGCAATTCATCAATTCGATATTTACGAAGAACATGCCCTACCTTTGTAATTCTGTCATCACCCTCCGTAGAGGAATAATTTTCAACATTTTCTTTCATCGTACGAAATTTATACAAAGAGAAAACCTTGCCATGTTTTGTTGCACGATTCTGCTTGAAAAACACCTTTCCACCATCATTACACTTAATTAAAATCGCACATATTATCAACAACGGAGATACCAACACCAATCCAATGGCAGAACAAACAATATCCATAATACGTTTCATAATACGTTTTTCAATAGACATCCCCTTAAATTCAGCACCTATCAAAGAAACATCATCAAAAATAAAGTGATTTGCATTAATTTCCACTACATCCCCAATCTGAGGATTAAAATAAACATTTTTTTGATATTCATAGCAAAATTCAACGATTTTAGTTCTGTCTTCCACAGGGATATCATAAATAAATACAGTATCACATCGAAGAATCTTATCCATTAACATGTAATCCGCATAATCTAACACAAATTTAATCTTAAATTGTTTTCGATATTTACCAATCCCCTTCATTATACAATCCACACCTTCTTGTGATGAGGTAACAATAATACACTTTTCCGGAGGATTAATTTTAAAATAAATATAATTTCCGCCATAAGTAAAAGCAATTATGATTATAATTTGAAGAAAAATAACAAGAACTAATATCTCCAAAAATTCAAACTGAAAATAAGAATTATTGGCATTATTAACATTCATAATCATTAATTGCACATAAGTTACAATATCTGTCATCACTGTTGCTAATGATATAGAATAAATAATTGGTTTGCTTTTTCTTTTTCCAATGTTATAACCACCATAAATAGAAATAAATGCCAGCCCAACAACCACGAAAGTCGACATCGTAATTGCCATGGTTCTTGATACTGTAAGAATTTGCCAGTTATCAATGGAAAAAAGTCCAAAAAAGGTAAAAAACAAACTCACATACATCAAAATTTTTAATGACATAATGACTGTCATCTCAATTTTTTTAAATTTTTTTCTAATTTTAACATACTCTTTTCTCTTACTAACCAACTTCATTACCTCGAATTTCTTTGCTGTACATTCTGCTTTCGGAAAACCACCCATTTCCCAAAGCAATAATTCGTGACGATTACCAACCCCTGTGTAATAACCTTTCCCACATAAGGAAGAATATGCATTATTTCCACCGTTAACCAAACAAAAAATAGTTCTAATGCCATAGAAAAAAGCCTTGTAATTATAAAACTTAAAAACTCTGTGATAACCTGTTTTATACCATCTTTATGAGTTCGAAAAACAAAAAACTTATTTGCAAAATAAGCAAACAAAATAGCTCCTGAAATAGAAATCGCATTAGATATCATAAAAGAAATACCAAACACCTTATCACATAAAAAACAAAGAACAAAATTTACACCTGTAGTCACAGCGCCTATGGCAAGATAGCGAACTGTCTCCTTATTCAACATTTTTCTTATCCAATTTACTAACATATGCCTGCACCTGTCACTTTTTTCCTTCGTCTTCCCTATAACTCAATTTCTCTCTGGCAATGAATATAGGCCTTTTTTTTGTTTCAACGTAAGTTCTTGCAAGATATTCTCCCATAATTCCTATGGCAAATAATTCCAAACCACCCAGCAACAAAATCAAGCCTACTATGGTTGCATATCCTGGTATTTCCACTCCATACAACAGTCTTTTTAAAACTACCACAACCAGATAAACCAAAGAACAAAAAGAACATCCGATTCCCATTATAGTCGAAAATCTAAGTGGCATAGTAGAAAATGAAATAATTCCACCTACGCCATAATGAAATAATTTTGAAAAAGACCATTTTGTTTTTCCATTGGCTCGTTTTTCTACTTCATAAGGCATATAATAAGTTTCAAAACCTATCCATGAAAAGATTCCCTTTGAAAATCTAAAATACTCCTTCATTTCTATGATTGCATCTGCCATATTCCTTCGAAATGTTCGAAAATCACTAGCATCCGGAACAAAGGTGATTTTCGTCATTTTATTAATCAAATGATAAAAAATCCTTTTAAAAAAACGCAATACCACGGATTCTTTCCGTTTTTTCTGGAACGCTGCCACGCAGTCATATTCTTCATTTTTCTCTAAAAAGTTTACCATATCCAATATATATTTAGGTCTTTGTTGTAAATCAGCATCCATAATGGAGATATATTCTCCATTCGCTTCCAACAACCCCGCATAAATCGCTGATTCCTTCCCAAAATTTCTGGAAAAGTCAATGATTTTAGTAAAATCTTTCTTGGCATGAATTTTTTTAAGTTCTTTTCTTGTATCATCCCTGCTCCCATCATTCACAAATATCATCTCATACCTTCCCTGAAATTGCCTTAAATCTTTTTTTATAAGGTCATATAAAGGAGCAATATTCTTCTCTTCGTTATAACATGGAATAATCAAGGACAATCTTATATCACTGTTATTCATAATAGTCTTTACTTTCCTGCATAGCAAATTACAGAAGCAACATCGTATTTGCTTAATTTTTCTCTTCCCTTTAAACCTGCCAGTTCCATTAAAAAAATAATCTTAACAACCTCCCCACCTAATTCTTCAACCAGATTTGCGGTTGCTTCAATGGTACCACCTGTAGCAATTAAATCATCCACAATTACAACTTTCTGTCCCGGCAAAATGGCATCTTTATGAATTTCAATTTCTGTACTTCCGTACTCTAAATCGTACTTTGCACTTACTGTTTCTCTAGGAAGTTTTCCTTTCTTACGAGCCGGTATAAAACTCTTTTTAAGGTTATATGCAAGAGGCATACCAAAAATAAACCCTCTAGATTCTGTTCCTAAAATGATATCAAATTCTAACCCTTCTAACAGAGCCTGCATCTCATTAATTGCCAATTGTAATCCATCTTTATCTTGTAATACAGAAGTAACATCCCGAAAGATGATTCCTTTTTCCGGAAAATCCGGAATACTTACAACATACTCTTCTAACTTTTTCATCTTATATCAAGCCTTTCTTCACAAACTTTTATTCTCATGTAAAACCACAATGTTACATTAGGTAAAAATAACCCAAACATACCTGACTCATTACAAAGATACTCATTTTATATCCTGTTTTTATGTGTTACCCCCCTATAAAATGCTTTTACACTTCCATAAAATATAGTATATATCTTAATGATAAAAAACTCAAGCTAAAATCAATGATTCACACGATACAATCTTGTTCCAAATTGCTTTTCACACATAAACAATCCCTTTCATCATCACTACATAATTTCAAAATTATTGATTGTCACTTGTAATGTTTTTTTACCCTTGTAACTGTTTATTGAGGGATAATATATAATTCTTAAGCGTACTGCGTTTTCCCGTCTTTCAAACATTTTATCTACCTCATCCATCCCATATTTTTCTTTTATCTGATTTAGCAGTTCTTCCATGGTATTCTTGAAACAAATTCCTTCTATAGTTCCACCAGCGTCTGTTGCTAATTTTAATTTTAAGACATTTTTATTCTCCCCTAGAATTCTTGCCTCCGTTATCTTCACGTCACTTTCAGCAAAAACAGGTTTTTCATTCGCCTTTCCGAAAGGCTCTAAACACTCAATCTGATGGATAATATGTTCCGAAATGTAGTAAAATGGCATCTTAATATCAATATAAACCTTTTTTATAAGATTTTCTTCTGTCAACCCTGAATTGTCATTTAAAGCTTTTCTAAAACTATCGATATTTTCTTCCTTTAAAGATAACCCTGCTGCCATAGGATGTCCTCCAAACTTATCAAGATAATCCCTACATTCACTTAATTTTTCAAACATAGAATACTCATCAATAGAGCGTCCGGAACCTTTCACCCCTTCTTTTGACCGAGTCAGTACAATCACAGGTTTATTATATTTTTCCCTAATTCTTCCGGCAATAATTCCTGCCAGACTTTCATGACAGTCCGTTAAATAAATAACTAAAACTTTATCATCTTTTATATTTGTAGTTTCTACTAATTCTATGGCTTTTTCTACTCCCTGCTCTGTTAATGACTTACGTTCATCATTAAGTATTTTTAAATGTCTGGCTTTATCCATAGCCTCTTCTTCGTCCTTTGCCAAAAGTAGTGAAAGTCCCTCACCTGCATGTTCCAGCCTTCCTGCAGCATTCACACAAGGTCCAATAATAAATCCCAAATGATAGGCATTTAACTCTGGCTTTTCTTTAAAATTTTCTCCAATTAATGCTTTTATTCCTAAATTTTTTGTTGCATTTAAAAGCTTTAATCCTTCTTTCACAATAATTCTGTTTTCATCCGTTAAATCAACCACATCACAGACTGTAGCAATTGCCAGGTACTCCAGGTAAAAGTCATGTTCTAATCCTCTTTTTTCATATAAAGCCTGAATTAACTTGTACGCCACAGTGGCCCCACAAATTTTATCAAAAGGATAGCTACATTCTTTTTGCTTTGGATTTATAACAGCATCTGCTTTTGGAAGCTGTTCTATCTTTCTACCCTCCTGCATGATAAATGGAACATCATGATGATCTGTTATGATAACTGTAAGTCCATTTTCCTTCGCAAGGGCAATCTGATTTATTGCTGCAATACCATTATCACAGGTTAGTATCGTATCGATTCCGTCTTCCACAGCCTTTATTACCATTCTTTCATTGATCCCATATCCATCATTGATTCGGTCTGGTATCTCATAATCTACATCTGCCCCTATTTCCTGCAGTCCCCGGTAAAGAACATAATTTGATATTACTCCATCTACATCATAATCAGAAATGATTCTGATTTTACTCTGATTTTTAATCTTTTCTTCCAAAATAGAAACTGCCTTCTCCATATCCTTTAATAAATAAGGTGAATACATATCTTCCTTATTTCCATATAAATATTTCTTAATATCTTCTTCCAGAATAATATCCCGATTCCGAATCAGTCTGGCAATCAGAGGGTCTACATTAAATTTCTTTCCTATCTCATTAAAATCAGCTTTTTTCGTACGTAACATCCACTTTTCTTTCATCGTTTTTCCTCTACTATAATTTTCTTAGTTTCCTAATAGCATCATTCAAATTATAACATCTATAACTTTCCATGCTTTTTGATACCAACATCATCATATTACGAAAGAAAAACCATGAAGCCTGACAACCCCATGGTTTTTTCCTTATTTTACTTTTTTTATATTCATTACTGTTCTGTAATGGCTGTCTTTTTCTTCTTTGTACCAATCTTCTTTAATAATAACCACAAAGGACCAGTAATACATACTGAAGAATAAGCACCACATAAAATACCTGCCATTAAAGTAAGAGCAAATTCCTTAATAGAAGGAACACCTATAATATAAAGAACCAATACCATAACAAAGGTTGTGAGTGAAGTATAGATTGTTCTGGTGAAAGTTTGGGAAATACTTGCATTTACCACTTCCTTCAAATCACTCTTTCCCATAGTTCCTAAATTCTCACGGATTCTATCAAAGATAATAATGGTTGCATTAATCGAATAACCAACAATTGTCAGCATACATGCAATAAAGGTATTTCCAACAGACAATCTTGCAACAGAATAAACGGTAAATACAATCAATACATCATGTACCAATGCTAATACAGCACTTGCACCAAAACGAACATCTTTAAATCGGAAAATAATGTATATCAACATACAAATCGTTGCTATGATAACACAAATAAAAGCATCCAGTCTCATTTCACTACTGATAACAGAGCTAATGGACTCTGAGGAAAAATCAGTGACTGCAAATTTTTCCACTAAAGCTGTTTCTACATTTTGTCTTTGTTCATCACTTAACTGTGTTGTCTTAATTATTAATGTATTACTATCTTCTACAGGCTGAACCTGGATATCTGCTACAGAAACCCCTGCTGCCTCAGCAATCACAGGCACAACCACTGTTTCTGCTTCAGATACTGTGTATGCCTTATCATAAGTCGCTTCAATGGTGGAACCACCTTTAAATTCCAAACTATAATTTAAAATCTGACCGGTTTTATCTTTATTAATTGGTAAAAATACAAAACCTAACACAATACCAACAAAAGAAATAAGATATGCAACCTTACTGAACTTTGCATAATTCTTAACCTTTACCTTCTTTTGAATACCATAGAATTTCTTATCCTGTACTCCTAATTCAAAAAAGGCTTTCATCAAATGCTTTGTAACAAACAACGCTGTAACCATAGACAAAACAATACCGATTGCCAAAGTCTGCGCAAATCCTTTAATGGAACCGGTACCTCTCCACCATAACACAGCCGCTGCAATTAAAGTAGTTACATTACCATCAAAAATAGCTGAAAATGCTTTACTAAATCCATTTTGAATCGCCGTACGAACCGAAACATCATTTCCGATTTCTTCTTTAATACGTGTATAAATAATTACATTTGCATCTACAGCCATACCAATGGATAAGATAATACCTGCAAGACCAGGTAAAGTTAATGTTACATTAAAACCATTTAGGGCCAGCAACATAAGAAGAACATATGCAATCAAAGCTAATGTTGCAACGACACCCTGGAACAGGTAAATTACAATCATAATAATGCATACCATACCTAGTCCAATTGCTCCTGCAAGCAACGTAGTATCAATGGCATCCTGTCCTAGCTTCGCACCTACGATTTGTGAACGTAATTCCTTTAATTCTACAGGTAATGCACCGATACGGATATGAGTTGCAAGATAATCTGCTGCCTCATAATCTTCCATGCCACTGATGGATGCAACACCATTAGAAATAACTGCATTTACGGTTGGAAAACTGATTACTTCTCCATCATATACAATGTAAATAATTTGTCCTAAATATTGTTCTGTGGCTTCTGCAAATTTAGTAGCACCTTCATCTGTTAATTCAAGACCAACCACATAGGAAGTTCCCACTCCCGAAGTATCTGCACTAACATATGCATTTGTAACGTCTGAACCAGTTAACACTACAGTTTCTCCATCCGGAGCATAAAACTCAAGAGCACCAGGAGTTCCTAAATCCTCAAGAACAGCATTTGCATCTTCTACCGCCGGAATTTCAACAGTAATACGATTATCACCTTCCTGGTATACTTCCGCTTCTGTACTATACTTTTCAACACGCTGTTGCAATTTTGCAAGGGTGTCTTTAATCTGGGTTTCGGTGACATTATCACCCTGAATTTCATAGGTAACACTAACACCACCTGCAAGGTCTAATCCTAATTTAATGTTCTTTGCTGCACCTGCTGTATCAATTAGTCCAAATACCACCGTATAAGAACTGAGTACGACACAAAGGAAAAACACAACAAGCGTAATGATACTTTTTTTCTTTGCTTTCATTTTTCTTTTCTCCTTTACTCATCTTCCTGCTCTGCCAAAGCCGCTTTTATCATAATGGCGCATTCAATACGTTTTTTCTGCAATTCACATCCAATATCATATGCGTCCAAAATGGAACCATGGAACTTATATGAATTAGCTGCACAACCTCCACTACAATAAAATCTTGCAAAACAGTCTTTACATTTTTCTTTTGCATAAACATTACATAATTTAAACTCATCACGCAATGCTACATTGGTAATTCCATCTTCTAAATTTCCAATTAAATAATCCTCTTCGCCCACAAACTGATGACAAGGATACAAGTCTCCCCATGGTGTAACAGAAAGATACTCTACTCCGGAACCACATCCGGACAAACGTTTCGCTACACATGGTCCCTGTTCTAAATCAATCATAAAATGGAAAAAATTAAATCCATTTCCTTCTTTTTTTCTCTTAATCAATTCCTTTGCCAAAATATCATACTGTTCAAATAGAATTGGCAAATCTTCTTCCTTGATGGCATATGGTTCTTCCGGCAGAGAAACCACAGGTTCAACAGAAATCTGTTTAAATCCTAAATCCGCAAGATGTAACACATCCTTTGAAAAATCAAGATTATAATGTGTACATGTTCCTCTTACATAATAATTGGTCTGATTTCGAAGGTTTGCCAATTTGATGAATTTCGGCATAAAAATGTCATAACTTCCCTTCCCATTCGGAGTCGGGCGCATTCTGTCATTTACTTCCTTTCTTCCATCCACACTTAAAACCACATTACTCATTTCTTTATTGGCAAATTCCATTACCTCATCAC
>JBGVLX010000136.1:0-21991 GCA_045124495.1 Lachnospiraceae bacterium | reverse complement strand
TCTTTGATTCTGCAGAATACAATAACACCTTTATACGCATCATAGATGCTGTCGAAAATAAGTGCTTTTAAAGGACCGTTTTTATCTCCTGTGGGAGCCGGTATCTTGGCCACGATTTCTTCTAACACATCTTCAATGTTTAGTCCTGTCTTAGCGGATATGAGTGGGGCATCCTGGGCTTCGATTCCAATGACATCCTCAATTTCATTTTTTACACGTTCCGGATCTGCACTTGGCAAATCTATCTTGTTAATAACCGGAAACACCTCTAAATCATGATCCAATGCCAGGTATACATTCGCTAAGGTTTGCGCCTCGATTCCCTGGGCTGCATCAACTACCAGAATAGCACCTTCACAGGCTGCAAGGCTCCTTGATACCTCATAGTTAAAATCCACGTGTCCCGGGGTATCAATGAGATTAAAAATATATTCTTCTCCGTCTTTTGCTTTATATATAATACGCACAGTCTGTGCCTTGATGGTGATTCCTCTTTCTCTCTCTAACTCCATATTGTCAAGTACCTGTGCCTGCATTTCTCTGCTGGTCAATAATCCGGTCTTTTCAATGATGCGGTCTGCCAATGTGGACTTTCCGTGGTCAATATGGGCAACGATACAAAAATTTCTAATTTTGCTTTGATCTATATTCGACATTGTTTCCTCCGTATGTTAAATTCTCTCTTAATTATGCTCACAACTCGTTTTATCATAACATATTGTACCTAAAAAGTCATTAAAAAAATAAACCCATTCACATTTTAACTCAACACCTCTACTAAAATTTTTGCAAAAGGTTCCATGGCATTTTTTGCCTCTTCCAATGTATTAGTCTGACCTCCTACTTCTACCAAGACAGCCCGTGGTTTTAAATCCAGATTATATTTATAGGCTTTTAAATAGATCTTTCGGACAAAATCCGGAAAATAAGATTTCGCTTTTAACTGCATCTGCAAGGAAAATGCCAGATTTTGTTGTTTGTATTGATTATATAAATAGTCAATATCCCCATTCGTAGCACTTCGGCTCATTCCATTAAAAAACATAATTTTAGCTGTAGGCTTCCCATTCACATTGGTAACCAGACGGGTATTTTCGTTCACTCCATCCCTGTGTAAATCAATGACTACTTCTATGGAAGGGTATTGTTTCAAAATGTTCAGCGCACCTTCCCTTGACATTTCGTAGGCTTTATTCCGGTCCAGTTTACCGTTTACCTGGTCATAAATCGTTCTGTCATGATAAACTGCAATCTGATATTCCTCCTCCAGAATTCTAGCAAGTTCATCTCCTACGCCAATTACCGTATCCTCTACCACCCCCGGCCTGCTGTCAGCAAACTCCTCACTTCCGTGAGTATGGTAAATCAGTATTTTGGGCTCAGTTCCTTCCAAATTAACCGTAAGATCCATATCTAAAAGCCGGGCACCATTTAATTCATTCTGGGTTATGGTTGTGGTACTGTCTACCAGATAGAAATTGGACAATAAAAAATCGTAGCTTTCCAAATCTGCCCGATTGTAAACCACAGGATTTGAAACGGAAACCGTCTCTTCAACTTCTTCCATCACCGGTGCCTCCGTATTTTCTGCTAATTCTGTTGTATTTTTTTCTTCTTCCTTGGTTACATTTTCTTTTAATATCAGCATGGAAAGCAGGCTTGTATCGCTTGCTTTTGCATCATTTGTAAAATACGGAAACATCTGATCTACCAGAAAATCCGGAATCCCCTGACTTATTTCCTCTAAAAATATCACAAAAAAAAGAAGAAGTATCATGATTTTTTTCCCGATTTTTACATAATGGTGTTTCCTCATGATATCCCTTCCTTTAGCTTAAATAGTCAGTCCAATAGGTTGCAAATATGACTTTTTAACACTTCTCACTCTTAAGAATTGTCACAATTATTTATATTCCAGGGTACATAAAATTATGATACCAAAAATCACAGTCAATCTTAGCCTTCTTACATCTGGTTAATGGCTTCTGAAATGGTATAGCTGATTCTTTTTACTGCTTCATCAATGTTTTTTGGAGTTACGAACATTTCTGATAAGTAGGGTTCTAGTATTTCACAGGCAAGACGATATCGTTCTTCCTCCGTAAATTTCTTTAATACTTTTTTCGCATCCATCCGGTCTAACGCTTCTAACATTTTCCCCATGGAATCATTTACAATGGAAGGCACGGCAATTACCGTAGGAACGCCTATGGCAATCACTTTCACTCCCATGGTTTCTTTATTAATAGGAACCCTGTTATTTCCTATCCCGGCCCCGGGGCAGATGCCTGCATCAGAAATCTGAATGGTTTTATTTAATCTTTCTGTATTTCTTGCCGCCAATGCATCAATCACGATGAGGGCTTTCGCTTTTGATTCCTTTAATACCCCCTTTATGATTTCTCCAGTTTCAATTCCGGTTTGTGCCATTACTCCGGGGGCAATGGCACTGATATCATAATAAGTATTTAAAATTCCTTCCCGGTTTAAATGCCTTGTAATAAAAAGGTTATCTACCACAAAGGGACCTAAAGCATCTGGTGTAATCTGGCGATTTCCTAAACCTACTACTAAAATCTCTTTTGTTCCACCTAATAAGGATTTTAATGTTTCCCTTAATTCCTCACTCAGTTCATTATGATATTCCTCATCAAATTCCCTTAAGGATTCACTTTCTATCGTTATATAGGTGCCTTTCGGCTTCCCTAGTGCTTTTTCTCCTTCTTCATTCTCAATAATGATGGTTGTTTTTTCAATGTCTTTTCCTTTGCGATTTTGAGTTTCTACTATCACACCTTTTAGTGCTTCTTCCTTTACGTCTTCTTTTCGTTCTAAAGCTAAGTCTGTTCTTGAGATATTTTCCATGGTATCCTCCACTCCTGATTTCTTCATACTCTACATTTATTCCTGGTATTTCTTATTAAATTGTATCATTACATTTTTATGTCAACAGCAACACGGTACATATTATATAATGTTATGGTCATAAGATATTTTGATCATATAATACCTACGAATTGTTCCGGACTTTGTGCTCCCGTTGATTTTCATATTTAATAGGATTTCCATAAAAGATTTTTTTCATACAGTAACTGTGCATAAATTCATAGATTCTAAAAAAATCTTCCTGAATCAAAGTTAGGATTTCCCATTTTGACTTCTTTGTCGTAAATTCTACCAAAAAACAACGACAAAATTTTCCCATTATCTATAAAAAAACTATTGACAATACGCCAGCTGTTCGCTATTATTTAATAGTATGTTTACATTAATTGTCCGTGTCCGATATAATGAAAACAAAGTATCTATAAAACTATAATCATTTAAGAAAGAGGTGTCCGATTTGGCTAATATCAAATCTGCAAAGAAGAGAATTCTTGTAATCGAAACTAAAACTTTAAGAAACAAAGTAATCAAAACTAAGATTAAGACTCTTACTAAGAAGTTAGAAGCTGCTATCGCTGCTGGCGATAAGGCTCAAGCTCAGGAAAGATTAAAATTAACTGTTTCTGAAATCAACAAGGCTGCTTCTAAGGGTGTGTTCCACAAGAACAACGCTGCTAGAAAAGTTGCTCGTTTATCAAAAGCAGTTTCTAAGATGGCTTAATTTAAATCATAAAATGAAAAGCAACTATCTCTCTCACCGGATAGTTGCTTTTCTTTATTATAGGATTCAAAAGTAACAAAACAACGCAGGCACGCTTTCGCTGCGTTCGGCTTGTAGTTTTGGCAGTTTCGCAATCACTTGTCCTATTTTGAGGAAAAGGACACAATCAGAAGTTCTAGTGCAATCTGGTCTTTTATCATGCCGGATTTTATTTTTTTGTCCATTTCAGCACATTCTTCTAAAATAGCAATCAGCTCTGCTTTTTCAAACTGTTTCGCCTGTTCCATGGTTTTTCCCACTAAAAAAGGACGAATCCCTGCTTTTTTTGCTATTTCATCATTAGAAACACCTTTTTCCTTTGCTGATTTAATTTCCAGAATGAGATTAAACTGCCTTTCTAGCATGATAAAGAGTTTCATAACTGGCTCTTTCACAGCAATTAAATCATGATAAAGCTCTAAGGCCTTGTGTTTGTTTCGTTTTCCAATGGCAGTTAACATGTCAAACATCTTACCTTCTACCTGAAATATCATAACCTCATCCATATCTTTTCTGGTGATTACTTCTTTATCTGCCAGATAACAGCAAAGCTTTTCCATTTCATTTTTTAGAAGATTCATATCTTTTCCGACACATTCCAAAAAATACATAATATCTGCGTCAGAAATTCTCTTTTTTTCTTCTATAAATTTACTTTTCAGCCATGTTAGAAGTTGTTTCTCATCCGGAGTTTTCAGTTCGCTGACATAACCTTTTGCGTTTACCAGTTTATAAAGCCGATTTCGTTTATCATTGTCAGACTCTACAAATATCACGATGGTAGTAGGTGCAATAGAATTTAATGCTTCAATAAAACTGTCACAATTTTCACTGAAAAAACCGGTATCTTTTAAAACCACAAGACGATATTCTGCGAAAAAGGGCAAGGTCTGTCCAAAAGATATGAACTCTTCCAATTTAAATTTTTTTCCTTCAAAGCAGGTATAGTTCATATCAATACCATCTTTTAAAATCGCTTTTTGTAGTTTCGATAAGGCTTGTGACTTCAAATAATCCTCATCTCCACATAACAGATAATAAGGTGAAAATGTACCTGCTTCTATGTCTTTATTAATTCGTTCCATTTTTCTTAAAGATTATCCCTATACCCGGACAATCCTATTCCTTTCTTCTATTTCTTGTGACGAGCCTAAAATCTGCTTTCACAAAATCTATGGTTCTTCTTTTAGATTTTGTAATGCCAGTACCTGGGTAATAACCTGTTCTGCTGCACGTCCGGAAAACCCTCCATGGGTTAGTTCCCAACGAATCGCCTGTTGGTGCAGTAGTTCTTTATCCATGACAATTCCTCGTTTTTGGGCAAGAGTATCCACGATTTCTAAGAATTCTTTCTGGGATGGAGAACCAAACATAATCGTAACTCCAAAACGGGCATAAAGAGACAATTTTTCCTGTTTTGCATCGTTTCCATGCACATCATCCGGTGCCTGCTTTTTATCATTCCAAGTTTCTTTTACCAGATGCCTTCGATTAGAAGTCGCATAAATTAACACGTTGTCCGGTTTTTTCTCAAGGCCACCTTCAATAATGGCTTTCAGATATTTGTATTCTAACTCGGTTTCTTCAAAGGATAAATCATCCATGTAGATGATGAATTTGTAATTTCTGTTTTTAATCTGGGAAATTACATTGGACAAATCCTGGAATTGATGTTTGTATACTTCTATCATACGAAGTCCCTGAGGAAAATACTCATTTAAAATCGCTTTTACGGAAGTGGATTTTCCCGTTCCACTGTCTCCAAAAAGTAATACATTATTGGCTTTTTCTCCTTTGATAAAGGCAAGGGTATTTTCTACCAACTGTTTCTTTTGAAGTTCATAACCCACCAAATCATCTAGTTTTTTGTGTTCCACATTGGTAATAGGTTCGATATTTACCTGTTCCCCCTGATGGACGATACGGAAAGATTTATGCAAACCAAACTTTCCTACTCCATAATCATTGTAAAATTCACTGATATGCTCTAAGAGTTCGTATTCATCTTTTGATTTTGCAAGTTTCACACTTAACTCGTTGATACGATCCCGGACTCTTTTATTAAAAACAATTCCCTGCATATTGGCCGGTTCATAATTTTCCAACATACTCATGGCTTTGATTCCTAATCTGTTTTCCAATTCTGACCAGTCAAATTCAAAGAGACTTTTTATGATTTTCAAATCACTTAGTACCAATTCATTGATGGTTCCATCTACTTTTCCTTTTTTCTCGCAAAAGCGGCTAAAGGAGTTTTCATCGTTAGCAATCAGATACGTCAGATAGGTATGCCACAAATTACCGGAAAAACTTTGATTCTGACTTAATTCCACCAACTGATTTACACTGTCATATAGAGTATTAATCAAAACTTCCTGATCCATTCCCTCTATCTTATAATGCTCAATTACTTTTAAAAATCCCACAAATGGAACTGCATTTCGGATATTTCGATATATAATTAATTGACTAGAGTCTGCTAACATAAAGTTTCCTTCTTTCGTTTTTTCTAGATTAGTATACTCATTTATTTATGTATATTTATTTTTTTGTCATATTATGAACCACCTCTTTTACCAAAAGTGGTAAAAATGGCTTTGTAATATAGTCATCGCATCCATACTGGGAAAAACCGGTTGACAAATCCAATGTTTTATCACTGGTCATAAGTACTACCGGTGTCTGGTATTTTTCTCTGATTAATTTCAGCGTTTCCATTCCATCCATTTCAGGCATTTTAACATCCAGTAGAATCAAATCAAAAGCCTGATTTTCTAAGATATTTAGTGCTTCCTTTCCACCACCGGCTGAAACCACCTCATAACCAGATTCATCACTCATAATATGCGTAATAATTTTATTATTTATTGCTTCATCATCTACCGTAAGAATCCTTCTCTTTTTAGAATCTTTTTCCCTCATGGAATAATCTTTATCTTCAGCTATCATCTTTAGCATTACTTCAGCTATATATGGGTCAAACTGGCTATTTTTCCCTTTTTCAATTTCACTTCTTACAAGTTCTTGAGGTAATGCCTTTCGATAACTTCGATTGCTGGCCATTGCATCGTACGCATCTGCAACTGCAAGGATTCGTGCAACCTCCGGTATATTTTCACCTGAGAGTCCATTTGGGTATCCTTTCCCATCATATCTTTCATGATGGTACTTTGCAGCGATGGCAATACCACTGCTATCAGAAATTCCTTTCAAAATATGATAACCGGTGATAGAATGAACCTTAATAACATTATACTCTTCTTCCGTAAGTTTTCCTGGTTTATTAATAATTTCAGCCGGAATTCGTATTTTTCCTACATCATGCAAAAGACCTGCTCTATAGATTTCATCCTGTTCTTCTTTGCTTTTTCCTAACCGTTCTGCAATCTTACGGGAATACTTGGCTACCCTTTTTGAATGTCCACTGGTATATCTGTCCTTTGCATCAACCGCTTCACTAAGAGCTGTCACTGTTTGGATAAAAAGTTCTTTTGTTCTTAATTCCTGTTCTTTTACTTCTCTCGTCTTTTCTTCTACCTTTTTTTCCATGGCAGTATTGTATTGCTCAATTGTATTATAGTATTTCTTTTCCATTGTCCGATTGATAAATTCTAACAAATAACCGATATAACCTTTATTTGCATATGAAATTCGACGAATCCCAAACTGATAATATTTACCATCCACACTAATATACTTGTATACGCTTTCTTCTCCGTTCCAATCCATCAGATACTCAATACATTCTTTATATAAATAACTGTCTGAAACACAAACTTCATGATCAACACTCCAGGATTTCATTTCCGGAAATAATTTCTTTATTAAGTCATTCGCATTTACGTATCGGTATTTATTATCAAATACGATATATCCGTACTCATTCATCCTTTCTATGGAAGCTGAAATATTAGCAGTCATATCATACATATTAATGCGTTCAAAATATTTATTCAAAAATAAGATTCCAACCAGGTACCCAATGGATAGAAAATCAATATTCGAATGAAAAACACGTTCTAAAATATAAATGAAACAGAAAGAAAATCCTGTTACACATATTGTAACAACTAATCGAAATGATATCTCTTTTCTTTTTCTTAATGCAACAAAAAGATATACTAACATAATTACCGCATATAAAGCCATCATAATAGGATACAATATATGCAACGAACCATATGTTTTAATTAAATAATGATATCCGTTCCCAATTCCAAGTTCTACCTGCTTATAATATATTGTGGAATGTCCAATGGTAAATACAAGACCCATGATTACAGTAGAGTAAAGGAACAAAAAACCGGATAAAATCTTAGGCAGCTTTCCCCCACATAATTTACTTAAAACCAGTACGGTTAGCAAAGGTGCATAACATCCACCCACGTACAGGAACTTATTTGCCCAAATTGCCATTTCAATACTTTCCGCATCTGCCATCATATATCTTCCAAGACAATTAACCGTGACTAAGATACAAAAAAGTAAATAGAAGGAATCTACTTTTTTGTTTTTAATAAGAAAGCTCCCTGTCATAATGAGTGCAAACAAAAACACTAAAAAATAAAACCATGTTACCATTTTACAAATCCTTCCCTTCTCGTATCTTTCATTCGCTTCTTATTATGATTTATGGCTAACAATATTTTTATGTTAGCACTTCGTACTTTTTACAGATGTTATCGTACTGTTTCAATAGCTCTGCTTGTAATTCCCTGATTTCTTCGGAAAAATGGTCTTTAGAAAGCTTTTCCATCTCATACGCCAAATCCCCTAGTTTCTTTGCTCCTATGGAATATGCACTGTTTTTAAACCCATGTATCCGTATACAGTAATTTTTATAATCACCTTCTAAGAGGTATCTTTCTAACTCTTGTCTGATGGATAACCGTGTAAAATCATGTAGTATTTCTATGTAAAAATCTTCATCTCCACTGCAAATCTTGAATCCCATTTCAAAATCTATTTCCGGCAGAGTTTTTTGTAACTTTTCGATTAAAGTATCACTACTTATTAACGTATTTGATGTTTCCTCGACCTCTTTCGTTTTGTTACATTTGTTCGGCAAATATTTTAAAAACATTTTTTCTAATTTTTCTTGTAATATTGGTTTTGATAAAAAATCTGTAAATCCTTCTTTTATATACATTTCTCTATCACTAACAATAGCATTTGCCGTCAACATAATAACCGGAATTCCTTCACAAAGCTTATTCTCTTTCATCAAATGAAAGGTTTCGATACCATCCATCCCAGGCATCATATGATCTAAAAACACCATATCGAAAGATTGTCTCTTCAACTGTTCCAAACACTCTTTACCGCTTTCAGCAGAAAATATCTGCATTTTTGTCTGTTTTAACAGATTTTTAAACACTTTCAGATTCATACTGTAATCATCAACAACCAATACTTTTACATCCGGCGCAACAAAGGATGCATGGTAATCTTTTCTTTCTTTTAAATTCAGGAATCTTTCTTGAAAATTACCCACAGGTTCGTTATTTATTATTTTTTGTTCAACGGTAAAGGAGAACTCACTGCCCTTCCCATATTCACTTTGTATCTGCAATTCACTTCCAAATAAATGTAATAAATGCTGTACAATGTTCATACCAAGGCCTGTGCCTTCTATTTGTCTATTTCTTGTTACATCAAATCTTAAAAAAGCATCATAAATCTTGCTAATATCCTCTTCTTTAATCCCAATTCCGGTATCTGTTACAGCATAATTTAAAAATGCACTTTCTCCCTCCACAGTACACCTTACTTTCAATGTTACGTTTCCTTCTTCTGTGTACTTCACCGCATTCGTAAGCAGATTTATTAAAATTTGTTTTATTCTTTTATCATCACCAAAGTATCCAACGGGTATAGCAGAGTCAATGTCAAAAATTAAGTTCAAGCCTTTTTCTTTTGCTTTTATCTTTGTCATATTATATAAATCATTTAACAAACTTCCGATTTCATAATTTACATTTACAATTTCCATTCTTCCTGCCTCCACCTTGCTGGAATCCAATATATCATCCAGAAGATTTAACAGAAGCAATGAGGATTCTTTGACATCCACTGCATATTCAGAAATCTCTTTCTCATTACTTTCCCTTAAAATCATTTCGTTCATGCCTATGATGGTATTAATAGGAGTTCTTATTTCATGGGAAAACTTTGCCAAAAATTCGCTTTTGGCACGATTGGCTTGTTCTGCTTCCGTTTTAGCTTTTTCTAATTCTTTCGTTAATCTCGCTTTTTCAACACTTCCACTCAAAATATGGTATATACTTCTACATACGGACATAAACCCGACGTAAATCAAACAGCGGGGAAGGACAAAATACAACAAAAGAGAAAAGAGAGGATTGGAATTTACCCCCATCTGGATTAGCTGACCATCTACTGCATAATCTTGACATCTTCCGGTGGTTAACATTAACATGTTTGCATCGCACAAACCATAGTAATATCCTCCAAATACAACAACAATTGTACTTATCACGTTCAGGCAATATACAAATCTCATCAGGGGTTTGGATGAGTATAGTGTTGCATATAAAAATGGCAAAAGGGATATCAATATAACATGATATGTAATAAATATGCCTATTATTGTAAACACTAAAATGCTGCAAAACATGATGAAATATTTCATTTTCTTATTTGATAATGATACAAATCTGGTTATAATATATAGAACGAAATAGATCATCATGGATATTACAAATGGTATCTCCATCAATCTTTGTTCAATCACAAAAATACCACATAGATTTAGCAAAAATGCTATGATAAACACCAACATAATGACTGAAAAACATTTCATTACATACATATTGGCTATATATTCCTTATCCTCAATATAAGTTTCTATTTCAGCGTTTCTTTTATCTTGATCCATACTTGACTTCCTCTCTCTTATCACCTTGTTTATCATCATACCATTTTTTCTTTATTACCATAGCTCCTAGGGTAATCATGGGAGCTACTGCCTGTATTTTAAAAAAATTTCAAGCCCTCATTCCATCCGTCTTTTCCAAAATACGTTCATAATCATATTAACATAAGACCTTCCTTCATTCAACAAATTTCATAATAACTTTATTAATTAAAAATTGGGACATTCCTCCTATCATTATCCAATGTTTTCACACCTTTTCATTCCCAATTTCTCATTTTGTTTGTTAGGGTATCACAAATACCATTGCCCCTTCTTCTTTGGTATTATGGACCTTTATCCCTCTTTTTACGAGCCTTTCCAATACTTCCTCACTTGGATGTCCATAACGATTGTTTCCGCAGGATATCACAGCATTGGCCGGATTTATTTTATCTAAGAATGGTTCACTGGTGGAATATTTGGAACCGTGATGTGGAACTTTAAGCAAATCGATATCTTTTGAAACTTTTTCTAGTAATGCAGCTTCTGTCTCTTCGCCGATATCTCCGGTAAAGAGTATGGTTTTTCCATGATAAGATAGCTCCATTACCATTGAGGATTCATTTGCGTTTTCATACGTCCCATCAGTTTTAGGACTAAGTATCTTAATTTTCAAATCGTTTCGATGAAGTTCCATTCCTTCTGTCACAATCATGGTATTTTCTTCTGTCAGATATTGCATTAGTTCACTGTCTTTTAAGTGGTTTTGCGCTGTGTAAGCGGAAATTACCACCTTTTTTATTTTCCCCATTTCCAAAAGTTCCACGACTCCGGAAATATGGTCTACATCCAAATGGGAAACAAATGCATAATCAATCTGTTCTATCCCGTAATAATCCATGGCAGGAACCAGTACATATTTTCCAAGTTGCTTTTTCGAGCTGCTTCCTCCATCAATGAAAAGATTGATTCCGCCTTCTTGTTTTAGCAAAATACCATCTCCCTGACCTACATCCAGGACTGCTACATGCAATTTCCCTTGATGATGAAATCCATACATTCCAACAAAAAAGAAGGTCCAAAGACATATAACATAAAAGAAATTCTTATTTCTAAGCTTTCCTTTAAAATGATGCTCATCTGTATTCTTCCTGTCATTTAGAGAATTCCCCAATATATAAAAACTAAGAACAATCAATGCATAATAGACTGCATACCACCACCATGGGTTATGGGGGATTCTGATTTTATAAAGTGGTAACATTTCATTGATTTCGGTAATAAACCTGATTCCTTCCAGAAAAATCTCGATAAAATTCAGTAAAAATCCTGCTATTTCTGGCAATAAAAAACTGAATATCGACACGAAAATGGAAAAAGTCAAAAAATAGGAAAAGAAAAATAGTACGAAAAAATTTGTGAGAAATGAATAGGTGACCAGATAGTGATTGGATTCTGCAAAAACAGGAAATAATCCAAGCTGAACACAAAAACCTGACATAAAATATTGTTTCCAGACAGACTTCCCCTGCCATATTTTATCGATCCATGCCGGAAAAACCGCTAAAGAATAAACTGCCAGAAAAGACAGATAAAAGGTGGAGTGCAGTAATACGAAAGGCTGTTTTACCACTACAACAGCTGCAACCAAAGACAAAGTGGTTAGCATATCACTTTTCCTGCCCATAACTTCACCAATCAGTACGATAAATAACATGAGAAATGCCCGTTCCATAGACACCGAATTTCCTACCATGATGGTATAAAGAAACAGAAAGAAAATTGCGACAAAGGCTGAGGAAAAATAGGATATTCTTCTTTTTCTTAAAAAATGAAAGAGACTCATTCCAATACAACCCATATGTAAGCCGGATATAGCCAGAATGTGACTGATTCCTGCCTCCTGATACCGGAGTTTGTCCTCTTCTAATATGCCGGTTTTATCCCCTAGTAGGATTCCTGATAATATCCCTGCATTTTCTGATTTCATAAATTGAACATAGAATTCTTTTAATCTCTTAGAACAGTATTCTGATACCTGATAAAATGGATTTTTATTTTCTTCTAGAATGACAACTTGATCCGAAGTACATTGGTACGAAATTCCAATGCTATGATAATAGTAATTGACATGAAATTCACCTGGATTCGTGGGTTCTGAAAAACAGGATAATTCTCCTTTTACCTGTACTTTATCCCCCTTTTCAACCAAACAAGAACTCGTTGTTACTTTCACCTGAATGGTCTTCTCTCCGATGTCTTTTGTTTTAAGATAAAACCAGGGATTCTCTCCTCCAACGCTTTCGGTTACGATTCCCGTGGCATAAATAAAAGTATTCTCCCTTTCCTTTTCCTGATACATTACACTTTTCGCATTTGTCCCGTGGACATAGAAAACCAAGACAATACTGATTAAAAATAAGAAAAACAGACTTTTTTCCTTCCATCCTGCAAGTACAAGAAACAAACTACATAGAAGAATCCCCGGCCATAGTTCCATCAATCCAAATAATTCTGAGAGCACAATAAAAATGGCTGTATATGCCAATGGCCTTTTCTTCATATACCCCCTCCTTTTTTAATTTTACGTTTTTCATACATCACTTCACACAATTTTAATTCTGGCAAGGGTTTGACCAATCTTGCACTTTAAACAAATCTTTCCCAAACCCTTGCCAGCTTTTATGATTCTTCAATTAAATCCAGTTTTCTTTCCAAAAAATCGTCTGATGCCATATTTTCATAATATTCCGCTATCTTTTTTCCTTCAATGGTCAAAGAAACCTTACTTACCGTTGGAAGTTCGATTAAAGAATTTACAACAGCATAAATTTTAACCTCATTTTTTACTCCCTCTAATGATTCTAAAAACTCTTTACTAAGGTCTACATAGCAGACTCCATCTTTAGTAGCAGCTTTATTTACCTTAGTTTTGGCCGGGATACAGGAATACGCTCCTGTTCCACCCGGTCCTGCTATCAGACATTCTAACACAATCTCTTCTATGGAAACTTCCTGACTTAAATCCACAATAACATACTGTCTTACCAGTTTTTCCCCGGAATCATTGGAAAAATATAACATCAATTCTCCCACAGTACTACTTTCCTCTCCTTCATCTACAAAAGAAGTATCATTCAACCGTCCTACGAGATTATTATTACTATCTGTCAACATATTTCCATTTACCTTAAAATCAACAGATTCCACTGACTCCAACTGACACAGACTCTTTACCATAGCAGCCCTTGCAAGTATTTCCTCGTATCCTTGCAATATATTATAGTCTACTTCACATATCACAGAAATATTTGGTTCTGACCACTCAATCCCTGTAATCTTAATGGAGGAAGGGATGGAAGCTAAGTATCCTTCTTCCGTATTACCAAGACATAAATGATTTAAAATATCCTCCGCCTGTTTTTCAATACCGGCATTTTTATTTACATCATAAGGAACTGGTACCAACTGTGTCTGTTCTAAATTTGCATAATAAATTTTAATCTGTCCCTCTTCAAGTTCAAGTTTTGTTTCTTCTACTTTGCTTCCATTCTCATCATTACATGCAGTCAGGAAAAACAAACATAATAAAAGACAAATTATTGTTACCTTTTTTTTGGGCATAGTAATCTCCATTCCTTTGGCTAATCCTCAACCATTCATAACTTCTTTCATTCTTAATTTTCCATATTTACTACCTGTCCGGTATAAGTTAAAGGAATTCTCATTGTAAAAGTAGTTCCTTCCCCTGGTTTACTATATAATTTAATTGCACCTTTGTGCATTAAAATCGCATTTCTTGTAATAGATAACCCAAGTCCCGTTCCACCGGTATCCCTGGATCTCGCCTTGTCTACGCGGTAAAATCGTTCAAAAACCTGAGTCTGACAATCTTCTGGAATTCCAACTCCGGAATCTGCAACCTTGACATAAAAATATTTATGATCTGCATTTAGTGAAACTCTTACCCAGCCGTTATCCACATTATACTTAATGGCATTTTCAATTAGATTCGAAACTGCAAGAGAAATCTTTACATCATCAATCTCTGCCGTTACCGTTCTAAAACTCTCAAATACAATTTCTATATTTCGTCCTGCTGCCAATGGTTTCAACCGTTTTAACAACAGTTCCAGAAGTTCATTGATATTTACACTGGAAATATTTAAGGCTGTGGCTTTTTTATCCATTTTAATAAGAGACAGCAAATCATTGATAATCTGATTTTCCCGGTCAATTTCTGCCACAATATCTCCCATAAATTCCCGATACATCTCTGCCGGAGCATCTTCCTGAATCAACAAGGATTCTGCCAATACTTTCATGGAGGTAATCGGTGTTTTTAATTCATGGGATACATTAGACACAAATTCCTGTCTGGAGTCTTCTAAATGATTAATACGATGGATAATCCGGTTCAATGAGGAAGCCAGTTCCTGCATTTCTGAGAAACTTTTAATATTAATTTCGTTATCCTCCATATTATCTTCTGAAACAAGATCCAGATGTTTTGTCATTTTCTTTAAATCTTTTGTCGTAATGACTGCAATTAAGCAGGCGAAAAGCAATGCCAGAATGATGCTGATAATATATAAATTATCTGATTTTTCTATTACATACTCACTGGTAGCTTCAATTTCCCTGGTAGGCGCCGTAACAATGATAACACCTTTGCATTCTCCGTCAGTGCTGCTTATAATAGGTGTAAACACTTTAATGTAATGATTTTTATGTTCATAGGGTTCATATTCCCCACCCCGCATAATCTGAAATACATCTTCCGACAGAATATATTTCCCCTGCTGGATGGTATAAGTATCTTTAATCACCTTATAATTATAGTCAATTACAATAACCCTGCCTTCCAATACACTGGCCAGCTGCTCAATCTCTGCTTCTAAGTCCTTTGTATTTTCTCCGTTTAACACAAAATTGGACGCTAACAACTGGGACGCCAAAATATTACTTTGACTTTGTACATAGGAAATTCTTAGCTCTAAGGATTTCTTTTCATAGGAATGCTGAACAATCTGGGAATAAAATGTAATTAATACAATCACTAAGGTAAAGAAGGAAATTCCAACAAAGAACTTCATACTTTTAATTTTCGAAAATAGTTTTTTCATCACTGGATCCTACGTCTCCTTCTTTACTATTTTTGGAAATAATAACCTACGCCCCATTTTGTCTGAACATACTTCGGATCTCCCGGATTTTTTTCAATTTTTTCCCTTAATCTTCGAATATGCACATCTACTGTTCTGACATCGCCTGGGTAATCTTCTCCCCAGACAGTTTTTAACAGTTCTTCCCTGGAATAAACTTTATTTACATTAAAAATTAACAATTCCAGCAAATCAAACTCCTTGGCTGTTAAGTTAATGGGCTTGTCATCTACAGTAACCCTTCTTGCTTCTACATCAATCATCAAACCTCGGATTAGTTTCTGTTTTCCGGTATCTTTCGTAGTGTTTTTAGTAGCTCTTCTTCGCATGATTGCCTTAATTCTGGCTTTTACTTCTAAGATATTAAAAGGCTTTGTAATGTAATCATCTGCCCCATATTCCAAGCCTAAAATCTTGTCCATATCATCACCTTTTGCGGTAAGCATAATAATCGGAATGTCAGAAAATTCCCGTATCTGCTGACACACTTCCAGCCCAGACATCTTAGGAAGCATAATATCAAGAAGCATCACATCATATTCATTCTGTTTCACCATTTCTAATGCTTCTTCTCCATCATAAGCACAATCTACTTTCATATCGTCCTGCTCTAAACTGAATTTAATTCCTTTTACAATCAATTTTTCATCATCAACTACTAAAACTTTTCTATCCATTTTTTATTCCCCATATTCTAAGTATCAGTCTAAGACAATCTCATCTTTTATTTTATTATAAGTTCCTTCTTTTATTCCTGAAATATTCATCAACTCTTCTTTTGATTGAAAGCCTCCATGTTCCTCCCGATAAGCAATGATTTCCATGGCTCTGCTTTCACCAATGCCTGTCAATGTCATCAACTGTTCTTTTGTGGCAAAATTTAAATGAATCTTATCATCCGCCGGCAATGCTTCTTGTTCACCCTTAGCATAAATTACAATCTGCTCTTCTTCCTTCACACGTCTGGCCAGATTCACCTGACTCATATCTGCCTCCTCTAAAACACCTCCGGCTGCATGAATAGCATCCTCTACCCTGCTACCATCGGGAAGACTATACACTCCTGGATTTTCAACCTGCCCACAAATGTAAAATGTAACCAAAAACGTCTCATCCTCATTTTCTTTCGTATCAAATCCCTGTTCTAAAGTCTCAGTTGTAATCCGGTTTGTTTCTAATTCTTTTTCGCCGCAACCGGTACAAAAACAAATCAGCGAAAACAATATACTTAAAATAATAAAAGAATGACGCAATGAATTCTCCTTTCCTTGCGTCTATTCTTGATCTTCACACATGTTCTATTGTAACTAATCTACGATAATTTTACAATCTTTTTTTCGTGAAATTTTATCCATTATTGTTTAAAACATTCCTGTTCTCGCCGGCAATCACGTTTATCTCAAGGATTCACGGTTTGCTATTGCCTGCTTTCTATGGATGTCTGAAATTCATTTAGCTCCGTTGCCACATCTTCTCCTTCCCAGATTTTCTGGAAATGAATCTGTGCCTGACTCCAAAAATCTCCTACCGCCAGAACTTTTGGTGCCGGAAGAGTTTTTTCATACTGTGCAATGATACAATTTAAGTCTGTATCCGTATATTCCACCATCTTACATGGTGAAATCTTTCCGTTCAAAGAATACTGTGCTTCAACATATTCACAAGCTAAATATGCACCGAACAATTCTGCTTCCTGCCGGTATTTCGAATAAGGAGAAACCACCACAGTAGTGGTTGTGGAAATACCTTTTGATTTTAAGGTATCATTTAAATCCGGAAGCATGGTAATGGCATAATTGTTTTTTGTTTCCTCCATTCCTTCCTTTATTTTTTCATACATTTTTGTATTTCCAATGGCAAAAATCAGTTTTTCTTCCATTAATCCCTCTAAAACAACTTCTTCATTGGAATTCTCATATTCTACAGACAAAAACTCACCAAAGGCCTGATAATAACTCATACTATTTATGGTGTCTGCAGAATTCACCTGAAATTCCTCATAGTTATCCCCATTTTCTCCAAAAAAGTTACCATAATTCCCCATAAACATAAAACTATAATATGGATCGGATACATCAAAATTAAAGATTTCCCGCTCATTTCCTTCATCTGCAAAGGTATCCGCAAAATTTAACACATCATCCAGGGTAGTGGGTTTCTCAGATACCACTGTTTTGTCATAAAAAAGAAAATACGTATCCAGGTACAACGGAAATCCAATGGTCTTTTCCCCTACTGTCAATGCTTTTTTTGTTACTTCCGGGAAGTATCGTTCCCAATACGTGTCCGAAAATATGGTATTGTTCTGTGCCAGCCCGGCTTCATAAGCAATCTTTAACTGATCATTTGTAGTAAGATACAAATCCGGTCCTTTCTTTTCGACCACTGCGTTGTTCACCTGTTGTAAAAAATCAGTCGGATTTCTCTGTTCTACCGTAACTGCAACGCCATAGCGACTATAAAAGGTTTTCGCAGCTTCTGACAAATAATAAAAATCATCTTCCTCATAACACCAGACTGTCAAAGAATTCTCTTTATTTATCTCTATGGATGTCTCTATTTCTTCATAACTTGAAATTTCTTTTTTTTCCTGAACCTCCGGTTCTTTTTTTCCACATCCCGAAAACAACATGGTAGTCAAAAGTACCCCGGATAATAACATACTAATTTTTTTCTTCATACATCCTCCATAAAGGTGTCTCTAATCCTAATTTAAACCGTAACTTTGAACTTCTTCTAACTTAGAAAAGCTGCTTTAGACAAAGCAACTTTCCAAAATCTTTAACATGTCATCAATTTCTTCTTTCGTTACAATTAGTGGTGGCACCATTCGTAACGTATTACATCCAGCTGAAATTACAATCAAACCTTTTTCTAGTGCTTTATTTACAATTTCACCTACAGGAACATTTAATTCCAATCCATGCATCAAGCCAGTTCCACGATGTTCCTTAACAGCATCTAGTTTTTCAGCCATTTCATCCAGTTTCTTTCCAAGATAAGCTCCCACTTCATTTACATGAGACACAACATCCAATTCTTCATATAAATCAAATACAGTACTAACCGCTGCGGTTGCAAAAGGATTTCCACCATAAGTGGTTCCATGGTCCCCCGGAACTAAGGCGGAAGAACACTTCTCACCTGCCACAAAAGCACCTACCGGTACGCCACAACCTAATGCTTTTGCAAGGGCTACTACATCCGGCTTAATTCCGTATTGCTGATAAGCAAACATGGAACCGCATCGTCCCATACCACATTGAACTTCATCAAAAATCAACAGAATATCTTTTTCATCACAAATCTTTCTTAAACCTTCCAAAAACTCTTTTTTGGCAGGGAAAATTCCACCTTCTCCCTGTACTGTTTCTAAAATGATACCACAGGTTTTATCTGTAATCTTTGATACCACGTCCTCAAGATTATTATATTCTGCAAACACCGCACGGAATTGTTTCGGTACAAAACCTTCCTGGTATTTTTCATTTCCGGTAACTGCCAATGCTCCATTACTTCTTCCATGGAAAGAATGCTTCATGGCAATAAATTCATATTCTTTGGTGTTATCTTTATTATAAGCATACTTCTTTGCCACTTTTAATGCACCTTCGATGGCTTCTGTTCCACTGTTTGTAAAAAATGCCTTATCCAGTCCGGTAGCATTTACTATTTTCGTAGCCGCCTCAATGGCCGGTACATTGTAGAATAAATTAGAAGTATGTAACAATTTATCAATCTGAGCCTTTAAGGCATCGTTGTATTTCTTATTATTATATCCCAAAGAAAATACAGCAATTCCTGCTGCAAAATCCAGATATTTCTTTCCATTTACATCATAAAGGTAAACGCCTTCTCCCCTGTCTAATACCACAGGAAAACGGTTATAGGTCTTAATCATTACTTTATCAGCTTGTTCCATATAATTCATACGAATCTCCTCCTTTTTTAAACAGGGTAACTTAAAGAGCAATCCCTTAAATGCGATATATTAGCTAAAATAACTAGAAAATAGGTTCTGATAAAATAGCAGTACCAATACCCTTGGTAGTAAAGAACTCCAGTAATAAACAATGTTCTACTCTTCCGTCCAGAATATGCACACGGCTTACTCCATTTCTCATGGCATCAATACAGTTATTTAATTTTGGCAACATTCCGCCACCTACAACACCACTGTCAATGAAACTTTGTGCTTCTTCGATGGTCATTTCGGAAATCAAAGTGGACTTATCGGAAGGATCCACAAACACGCCTTCAATATCTGTTAAGAATACTAATTTTTCTGCTCCAATGGCAGTAGCTACTGCACAGGCAGCGTCATCGGCATTGATATTATATCCGTGGAAATCCTCTTCTCCAATTCCAATTGGTGCAATTACTGGAATAAAATCATTTTCCAACAGGGTATCTAAGATTTTTGCATCCACTTTTGTTACATTGCCTACATAGCCAATGTCTTTTCCTCCGGAAAGTTTCTTATCACATTGCATCAGACTTCCATCTTTTCCGCTGATTCCTACTGCTTTTAGTCCAAGTTTTTCCATCATGGCAACCAGACCTTTGTTTACTTTATTTAGTACCATTTCTGCGATTTCCATGGTCTCTTCGTCTGTTACACGCAAACCATTGATAAATTCAGGTTTTTTACCGGCTTTTTCAACCCATTTACTGATTTCTTTCCCGCCACCATGTACAATGATTGGCTTCAAACCAATTAATTTTAATAAGGCTACATCTTTAATTACATTGTATTTTAAATTATCATCTAACATTGCACTTCCGCCATATTTTACCACAATTTTCTTGTTGGTAAATTTCTGGATATATGGCAATGCTTCTATCAGTGTTTGTGCTTTAATCAATTCTTGTTCCATCATAACTTTTCTTTCCTTTCTTGTTTTTAAGACTTCATAATTATACATCTATATTGTATATTATGCAAGCAAAACTTTCTTTACTTTTCTTCTTATTTATCCACATTTTCTAACTTCTTACCTACTTTTATATTTATTCAAATCAAATGAATATTTATTCTTTGCATTTATAAAAATTCATTTGAACATTTATTTTTATTTTCCTGTTTTCGACGAAAAAAACCTTGCATAATATACATCCTTGCTGTATATTTATGATAGATTGTAAAATTAAATATATAGGAGGACTTTTTACTATGAAAGAAAAAGTTGTATTAGCGTACTCTGGTGGTCTTGATACTACAGCCATCATCCCATGGTTAAAGGAAAACTATGATTATGATGTTGTTTGCTGCTGTATCGACGTTGGACAAGGAAATGAATTAGATGGTTTAGAAGAAAGAGCAAAACTTTCCGGCGCTACCAAATTATATATCGAAGATGTCGTAGATGAATTCGTAGATGACTACGTAGTTCCTACTGTACAGGCAAATGCCGTATATGAAAACAAATACTTATTAGGTACTTCTTTCGCAAGACCTGTAATCGCAAAGAAATTAGTAGAAGTTGCACGTAAAGAAGGTGCCGTTGCTATCTGTCATGGTGCTACCGGAAAAGGTAACGACCAGGTTCGTTTCGAACTTTCTATCAAGGCTTTAGCACCTGACTTAAAGATCATCGCTCCATGGAGATGTAATGATACCTGGAAGATGCAATCCCGTGAAGATGAAATCGCTTACTGTAAGGAACATGGAATCGACCTTCCTTTCTCTGCAGATAACAGTTACAGCCGTGACCGTAACTTATGGCACATCAGCCATGAAGGCTTAGAGTTAGAAGATCCGGCCAACGAACCAAACTACGATCACTTATTAGTTCTTGGTGTTTCCCCAGAAAAGGCTCCGGAAGAAGGAGAATATGTAACCCTTTCTTTTGAAAAAGGTGTTCCAACTAAGTTAAATGGTAAAACAATGAAAGCTTCTGACATCATCCGTGAATTAAATGTATTAGGCGGAAAACATGGTGTTGGTATCATCGATATCGTTGAAAACCGTGTGGTTGGTATGAAATCCCGTGGTGTATATGAAACTCCGGGTGGAACCATTCTTATGGAAGCTCATACCCAATTAGAAGAATTAATCTTAGACAGAGATACTTTAGCATATAAGAAATTAGTAGCAACTAAGTTTGCTGATTTAGTATACGAAGGAAAATGGTTTACTCCACTTAGAGCAGCTTTACAGGCATTCGTGGAATCTACTCAGGAATACGTTACCGGTGAAGTAAAATTCAAGTTATATAAAGGTAACATCATCAAAGCCGGAACTACTTCTCCATATTCATTGTACAGCGAATCCTTAGCAAGCTTTACTACCGGTGAATTATA
>JBGVLX010000135.1:0-2842 GCA_045124495.1 Lachnospiraceae bacterium | reverse complement strand
ATAAGCAGGCGCTTGTTCGGCCGTCGGTACTTAATGAGCGACTTGTCGCGAATTTAGTACCGCTACGAGCCGAACGCAGCGAAAGCGTGCCTGCATTGTTTTGTTGCTTTTGAATCACTTTCACATAAAATATTGTAGTTTTGCAATCACCTGTTTTATAACAATATATAAAGAAGAAGGGCATATATTGATAGATTCGCTTGTTAAGCATTTTAGAGGATATCATGTAGAAAGGGGGTAGTTTTAATAAAATAGAAAATATGAAAGATTCCATTGCTATAGGTGATAGTATTTTGAAAATGCCAGTGTGTACATTCTATATAGAATCAGAGCCAATCTTGTAAGTAATACTTATGAGGTTGGCTCTGATTTGTTATTGTTTACACAAAACAGTAGTATAAATTTTTTATCTTACAAAACTGTAAGATTTGGATTCACGAAGATGTAAGTTTTTTATGCTATCATTGAATTAGGTGAATGTGGGAACAAAAGGCTCCTTTAATTTATAAGCTTTAATGAAGTAAGGCAGAGAAGAACATACGGAATGAGGCAAAAAAAGATGATTAATGAAAGAAAACTGGCATTTAAGTATCTTTGTAAGAAAAAAAGACGTAGTATCACCACTTTGTTTGCAATCATAATAGCGGTATTTTTGATTTTTGTAAGTGGGAATCTGATTTTGAGTGCGTATTATGTTTTCCAACAGTCAAATTTAAAGGCATACGGAGATTACGTGGCTTATTTAAAAGATTTTCAAATAGAAAAAATACCGGATTTGGAAAAAGAGGGGGCAGTTCTTCGTGCATTAGAGAACAAGCTCTATGATGTAGGGGAGCTGGAAAGGCAAAAGGATTGGATTCAATGCGAGTTCCATTACTTTGAAGATTTTTCTGATTTTCCATTTTACTATGAAATCACCGAAGGCAGTATCCCAACGAAACCTGGTGAAATTATGCTGCATGAGCAGTGGAAATATTATCTGGGAGAAAATTGTAACATTGGTGATACGATTACTTTATCGGTAAGAGAGAATGAATTGGATGAAACAACTCAGAAGCTTGGTTGGAATAAAATTACAAAAAACTACACTTTGGCAGGGTATTATGATGCATCGGAGAATTGCTGGCTGGCAAATAGGGTTGTTTTAGTAAAAGATGAAGAAAGAAATTCAGATTCGTTTTACCGGGCTTATTTTGACTCTACAGAAGAAGGGTATGAGGGAAAAGTAGACTGGGCTGTAAATATTGGATTCGAGATTGGAAATAAGACAAGTGTAAATTTAGTTTATCAAAATGCTGATGGTAGTGAGGGTGCCTTAATTTACTTATTAATGTTAATTGCAGGTATCATTATTGGGGGATTTGCAGCCATAGTAATCCGGAATGCATTCATGATTTCTATAGTAGAGCGAACCAGGGATTATGGAATGCTACGCTGCGTGGGTGCTTCCAAAAGGCAGATTCGAAATGAGGTTTTTTACGAAGCCATTATGCTATGGGCTACAGGAGAGGTCATCGGTCTTATTGTTTCTTATCTGTTTTTATATGGGGGAATAAAAATTGCGAAAGAGTATTTTTATCTTTCTGAGGACTTTCAGTTGGTTCATCAGCCGGTATTAATGGTTGGAACCTGTTTGCTTACCTTCGCAGTTACGTTATTTGGATTACTTGAACCAGCACGTCAAATAAATCAATTAAGACCCTTGGATGCATTGCGGAATCAAAAAGATGTGAAAAAGGAACGATTTCGAAAAGGCAGAAGAAACGGTGCTCTAGCGGGCAAAATTTTTGGTGTGGAAGGGGAATACGCTTACAAGAATTTAATACGTAACCGGAAGAAGTTTATTACCATGACAGCAAACAGTATCATCAGTATTGCGGTATTTGTAGGAGTAAATGGTGCCTTTATCTATACAGAGCAGATATATAAAGAAAGTGAGATAGAATATCCGGATTATAATGCAAAAATCCTTTTTCAGGAATATGGTCCGGAGTCCATAGATTCAGTGGAAGAAAACTTAAAAAACATAAAGGGTATTAGCAATGTAGTTGTTTCCCACGCGTGTTGTTATCGTATTGGTGACGGAACAATAACATGGAAAGAGGATGGTAGTGGGGTATTCGTAGATGCCTATATTATTGCTACGAAAGAGCTTGCGGATTTTATCCCAAAAGATAGTGTGCCGGAAAGGGAACTTAAAAAACCGGATGTCGGAGAATGCTACATGATAAATGGCTGTAAAGATGAAGATGGCATGGAAATTTTGGAACTTTATGATGTTGTTCCCGGGGGTAAAATAGAAGTTGCAAAAGAGAAGCATGAGAGGGAAACAGAAGAAGGAATTGTTAGCGAATTGGATATTATAGCTGTTTTAAAGGAGCAGCCGGTTCAGGATATCCTGGATTATGAGGTGGTTATGATGATGTCTGAAGAAGGTTTTCAGGCATTGTGCCAGGAGCAGGGAATAGATTATAAGGAAACAGGAGAAATTTATTTCAAAATAGATGGAGCCTGTGATGTAAATAAGGTGCAGGAGCTTGTGGAAGATAATGGAATGTTATGTTATGACTACCAGTATGATGAAAGAACTGCAGTAATGAAAGTAAAAAGGATTCAGTTAACAGTGAATATCATTTTGATTTTAATAGCTCTTATCAGTTCCGCTAACTTATTTAATAGTATGGAGTCTAATCTGATTCTCCGTGAAAAGGAACGACAAATTTTGCGTGCAGTGGGTATGAGCCACAAACAGTATGTAAAAATGATTCTATTAGAAGGAATGTTGTCCGTTCTGATAGCATTGATAATAGGAACTGCATTAGGAATCATATTCGGATATGGA
>JBGVLX010000134.1:0-2306 GCA_045124495.1 Lachnospiraceae bacterium | reverse complement strand
AGCGAGATTCCACCAATGGTAATTGAGAAGTTGGAAGCGGTGAAAGAAATGTTTGAATGAATTGGAAGTTGTGGAGGTGTAGCGTTTGAAAAGGAAAAAAGATGAAATAACCATTCGTTCCAGTGCAGCGGAATATCTGATCTACGTTGCTTCTATTGGCGACCAGCAGGATAGCATTGAGATGCGCTATGAGGATGAAAATATATGGTTGACACAGAAGATGATGGCGACATTGTATGATGTAAGTGTTGCCGCAATCAATCAGCATATAAAGAAGGTTTACGATGATTCGGAGCTGGAACCAGATTCAACTATTAAGAAATTCTTAATAGTTCAAACTGAAGGTTCTCGTAAGGTGAGTCGTGAGGTCGCCGGAAGGAAAAATCGTAAAAAGTGATGTCAGCATTGCTAAGAATTATCTCAGTGAGCAAGAAATGCGTTCTTTAGAGCGTATTGTATCTGCATATTTGGATTTGGCAGAAGACCGTGCAGAACGACATATCCCAATGACAATGGAGGATTGGGCAAAACGTCTGGATTTATTCCTGATGGCCGATGACAGGGAAATCCTCCAGGATGCAGGAAAAATTACAGCGGAGATTGCTAAGACAAAAGCAGAGACTGAATTTGAAAAATATCGCGTGGTTCAGGATAAGCTGTTCATGTCTGATTATGATAAGTTTCTGCTGGAATTAGAAGAAAATGCGAGGAAATAAGTCGTATATAAGGATAAATCAGAACGTACTACATTATTGCGGCAATGGTTTGAATGAATATTTTTTGGTGTTTTAAAATTGTAATTTTTAGATAACGGGATGGAGGAACGTATGGAGATAAAAAAGAATGAGTGTTATGAGATATCCATTGTGGATATGGCAGAAGATGGTCAGGGGATTGGAAAAATCGGAGATTTTGTAGTGTTTGTGAAGGATACCGTCATCGGTGATGTGGCGAAGGTGAAGCTGGTTAAGGTACTAAAACATTATGGATTTGGAAGATTGGAAGAATTGTTAGTGCCATCCAAAGATCGTGTAGAGCCACTTTGTGCACATGCCAAGGCTTGCGGCGGTTGTACTTTGCAACATCTTTCTTATGAAAAACAATTGGAATACAAATTTGACCAGGTGAAGAATTGCTTAATCCGGATTGGAGGCTTTTTTGAGATTGAAAAAATCATGGAGGGGCCTTATGGAATGGAGAAACCTTTTCGTTATCGGAATAAGGCTCAGTTTCCTACGGGAATGGGTAAGGATTTCAAACCTGTCATTGGATTTTATGCAGGAAGAACTCATAGCATCATTGATACCAGGGAATGTTTCCTACAATCTGAAATCAGTGATGAAATCATTGAAATCATCCGGGAGTTTATGGAGGAGTTTCATATCTCAACCTACGATGAAACCGGTAAAAAGGGATTGTTACGGCATATTTTAACCAGAGTAGGATTTACTACCGGGGAAATTATGGTCTGCCTTGTGATAAACGGGAAGAAGGTTCCGAATGTAGAGGAATTGATTCAGCGGTTGACGAAGATAGAAGGTATGACCAGCATTTGCCTGAATATCAATAAGGAACATACCAATAAGATTTTAGGGGATACCTGTGTTACTTTATGGGGCAGGGGATACATTGAAGATTATATTGGAGAGGTAAAATATCAAATTTCCCCATTGTCCTTTTACCAGGTAAATCCGGTGCAGACCAAGGTGTTATATGAAAAGGCATTGGAATATGCTGGTTTGACCGGGGAAGAAACGGTTTGGGATTTGTATTGTGGAATTGGAACCATTTCTTTATTTTTGGCACAAAAGGCGAAATGGGTGTATGGTGTGGAAATCGTTCCACAGGCCATTGAAGATGCCAGAAGAAATGCCAAGATTAATGGCATGGAGAATGTAACTTTCTTCGTGGGCAAGGCAGAAGAGGTTTTGCCAAAGGAATACGAAGAAAATAAGGTTTATGCAAAGGTGATTGTGGTAGATCCGCCACGAAAAGGTTGCGATGAGACTTTGCTAAAAACGATTCATGAAATGCAGCCGGAACGGGTGGTTTATGTAAGCTGTAACCCGGCAACCCTGGCGAGGGATTTGAAGGTGCTGGCAGGGTATGGGTATGAAGTGAAGAAGGTGGCGGTGGTAGATCAATTTTGCCAGACGACACATGTGGAGACGATAGTTCTTTTATCCAGATAAAAAACGGATGATGAGATTGAGGTTGAGATAGAGTTAGAGTTAGAGGGATTGGATTCGACTTTGGCGAAGAGTAAGGCAACTTATGCGGAGATTAAGGATTATGTGTTAAAGGTA
>JBGVLX010000133.1:0-5759 GCA_045124495.1 Lachnospiraceae bacterium | reverse complement strand
ACACTTTTATGACATTCACAAAAAGTAGTATGGGGATTAAGTGGCAGGAAGTAAGTTCCTTTGAAGATTCAAAAGAAATCGTAGATTCCTGTGATGCCCTTGCATTGATTCAGGTTTCAGATGATGGATTTTACTATTATCGTTCCCCTTACAATGAACCCACAGAAAGTAAGCTGTTACGTGCTGCTTATCATAATATGTTAGGGGAGTTCGAAAGTTTATCCAAAAGTTCCGTTACTTCTTATGAAGTGGAAGCGAAAACCGTGGATTCTTATACTTATTTTACCTTTGCAGAACTGGGATTTATCATGTTGTATATCAGCCTTATCGTAGGGCAGAGTGTGTTTATGGAAAAGGACACAAAAGCATTCCGAAGAATCTTTATTTCAAAGGCAAACGTTGGTGCGATGCTGATTTCTAAAACAGCATTATTGGTTGGAATGTTAGGAGGAGGACTTACTCCATTGGCTTTTTTGGATTCTATAAAAGTAGTTTCTTATCTATGCAAAATGAGTCCTCTTTACTGGATTGTAAATGGAGTCATTGCCTTGGCGGGAAATCAGACTACAACGGATCATTATGTAGGGATGGCTCTTTGCATGGCTTTCGTAGTACTTATGTTTATTGTATTTAAGAGTAAGAAAAAACAGGAATCGAAAAAGGGGGTATTTCTCTATGAGTAATATATTAAAAAATACATTTAAACTTTTTTCCAGACATAAAGAATACGCGTCTACTATCATAGCGACTCCCATTATGATGCTGCTGATTTTTTCTTTTGTTCTTTCTTTTCAGTCTAAAGTTAACATCGCAGTGATAGATAAAAGTGGAGATGGCTTTGGAACATACATAGAAGAAATTTTAGAGGATACAGACCTGATTAAGATTCTTGATATGAAAGAATCTGCTATCGAGACTAACATACAAGGTGGAAAAATAGAGTTTGCGGTTATCATAGGAGATGCAGAATCCGAAAATCCCATCACCGTCATAAAGGCAAAGGATTCCACCGTGGCAACCTATATGGAAGTGATGTTAAATGGTGCGGTTGCAAAGTATGGAAAAGAGGAAACTGGAATGTTTGCTCAAAATGAGGTGGAAGAAAAAGGAGTGCCTATTGGAAATTCCATGGGTATGGTGATTTTTAAAATGCTGGCTGCGGCTTCTCTTTTGGCGGAACTGATTATTATTGAGAAGAAAAGAGGTATTATACAAAGAATATTTATAAGTAAAACCAGCCTTGCTACTTATCTTTCGGGAAGGGGATTTGTATTTTTTATTCATATGCTGATTTATATTGCCTGTTATTTCCTGACAGCTCTTATATTCCGGTTTGATTTTGGAATGAAAAGTCCCATCAGAGTGGCAGTCATCTTTATGGTTATGGGTGTCTTTACCACAGCTTTTGGGATGTTCTTAGGGGCAGTGTTAAAAGACGAAGGTGCAGTATGGAATGTGGGAGTTCTTTTTTTACTTCCGACTTCTATTTTATCAGGAGCCATGTTTCCGTTTGAATCCATGCCGAAGTTGCTTAGAGCCGTAGGGAGTGTATTTCCTCAAAGGTGGATTACCTCGGCAGTGGAAATCCTGCAAAACGGTGGAAGTTTGATGGATACGACAAAACCATTAGGTTTGGTACTGATCGCTTCTTTTGTGATGTTTGTATTTGCCAGTGTGAAGCTTGGAAGAGGAAGAAAGCGATGTTAAATCGCACATTTTCGATTGAGAAATGAAAAAATCTATATTATAATGTTTTACAAGATGTGCCTTGAATAATTGAGGATAAGTTATTGGTACAGTTGGTGTAAATAATTGGGGATAATTTGCTTTTAAAGTGCAGATGTGCTGATAAGAAAGGCTTTTGACTCGGAATTGATTGGAGGAAGGAATAAAATGTTTATTGAAAGAATTGAAATTGAAAATTTCAAGGCGATATCAAACATGAGGATAGATTTCAAACCAGGAATAAATTTACTTATTGGGGACAATGGAGTTGGTAAAACTTCTATATTAGATGCAATCGTTGTTGCTTTAGGTGGTTATTTGAATGGAGTAAATGGTGTTTCAGCAAAAAATATTCTTTTTTCGGATGTAAGAATGGAAACCTTTAATGTAGGGAGTGCCTCTACTAGTATCAAGTATTATGCTCCTGTAAAAATAGGTTGTGAATTAAATACAGACAATCAGATTTATGAATGGGAAAGGATACGAGAAGATGAAGCACCAAAGAGGAACACAAAAATTGTTAAGAAAACAGGTGATATAACAAAATATGCAAAAGAGCTGACAAATGATGTTTTTAAAGAATTGCCGGTACTAAGTTATCAAAGCTCTATTCGTGCTTCACAGACGAGACGGGGAGATTTTGGGGCAGAGATGAAGAAAAAAATGGATGATAGAAGATGTGGGTATTTAGGATGTTTGGACGCTGTTCTTGATTTAAAACGAGTAAAAGAATGGTGTTATGAGATGCAGCGGGTTTCTTTTGAGCAAAATAAGAAAATAGATGAGTATGAGCAATTTAAAAAAATTGTTGGAACTGTTATGCAGATGATGAGTGAATTAAAAGAAATGCCACAAGTATATTATTCAAGGCAGCATAAAGATATTGTTTATTTAGAAAGAGATGAAATATTACCTATTTCATGTTTGAGTGCGGGATATCAGTCTGTTTTATGGATGATAATGGACATTGCCTATCGTCTGGCGACATTGAATCCGGGCAAGAATAATTTGATGGAATGCAAGGGTGTGGTTTTGATTGATGAGGTGGATATGCATCTTCATCCAAAGTGGCAGTGGAACGTTGTTAAGACATTAGAAAAAACGTTTCCAAATATTCAATTTATTATTGCGACGCATTCACCTATTATCATTTCTTCGTGTAAGGCCGGTAATCTGATTCTGATTGATGATAAGCAGAAAATACGTTATTTAAAAGATGCATATGGTTATTCTGTTAATGATGTTCTTGAGTTATGTCAAGGAAGTTCAGATGTTTTAAAAAATATCAAAATGTTAAGAGAAGAATTTGATATAGCAATTACTGAATGCAATTATGATAAGGCAATTCAGATTGTAAATAAAATGACAGAAGAATATGGAACAGATAATACGGAAGTTATAAAAGTAAAAACTGAGTTGGAGATGGAACAATCGTTTGGAGAGGGAGATTAATGTGCTTTACATCAATAAACAGAAACCGGATAAAGAAATTTTGGATAGAATTGCAGAGATAAAGAATTTTCCAGAGTGGAAACAAGCAGAATTTAACGATACCAAAGTAATACGTCAATGTTTTGACAGGTTGCCTAAGGAATATATCAGAAAAAGCTTGTTACTTGAGCAACATTATCTATGTGCATATTGTATGAAACGTATTCATGATGATCCATTTTATACAACGATTGAACATTGGTTTCCTCTTAGCAAAGATAAAGAAAGAGCTTTGGATTATAATAATATGATTGGAGTGTGTAAAGGTGGCTCATCTGTTAAATTAGCAGAAAGAAATAAGAGAGAACTGTGTTGTGATGCGTATAAAGGTGATGAAGAAATTACGATAAATCCCTTGAATCAAGAACATATGAAGCTGATTAAGTATACAAAGGATGGAAAGATTTATACATCTGATCCAACATTGGATGATGATATAAAGAAAAAGTTAAGATTGAATGGCGTCTTTAATTTGGATGGGAGTTTTAAATGCGATACATCTACAGGATTGGTTAAGGGACGTAGAGACGCGTATCAAAAAAGTATTGTGATGATTCACGTGCTTGCGAAAAAGGGTAAGTTAACATCATCAGCACTAAGAAAGCAAATTGAAAAGATAGAAAAAGAAGAGATGATGGTGGAATTTGCAGGAGTTGTTATTTTCTTTTTGAAGAAAAAATGTAAAACATTAGAAAAACAAGGCTTATGATAAGTTCATATTAGTAGTAATTGTTCGGGGAACATTTATTTTGCGGGGAGAAAGTGATGGGAATTACTTCCCATCTTCTCCACCGGGACCATCCTTCCTTGGTCTTGTAGACTCTGGAAGTGGTTCCGTAGGTTCTACTTGATTTATACTTTTTGGCAAATCTACCTCTGGAATATTATCATCGTCATAGATGTTTTTCATATTGTTTGATTCCTTTGTTTTATCCATGATTGCACCATCCTTTCGGGAATAGTATTCGCAGATTGAGGGAAAATATGCAGAAGACGTATAAAAACGGGAAAATTGATGGATTAAAAAAGAGATATCTATTGATTGTCGGAAGTTTTTTATAGTACGCAATATCTTTGGAAATTAAAAAGTTTAACTCTGTACAATACGCAAATCAAAGATCATATATAGTGAATAAATACATAAATCAAAATATCTATATTGTTTTCATATACACAAATCAAAATTTCTATATCTTTATTCTATACATAAATCAAAAAATGATACAGTTCTCAATTATAACGTATCATATAAAACCACTGCTTAAAGTATCTGCTGAAGCAAAATTTTATAGTGAAATATAACAAATTATAATTATGATTTTTGTTTTAGGTTATGCGTTTAACCTCTTGTGATTTTCATGATTCTTTATTATCATTATCATAGAAAAGGAAATAAAATTTGGAAAGGAGAATTGGAAATGGAGAAAACCATGAAAAAACAGGACGCATTTTACAAAACAGTTATCAAAATTGCACTTCCCGTTACCTTACAATCATTACTGCAGTCTTCCTTTAGCGTGATTGACCAGCTGATGATAGGAAAACTGGGAAGTACCAGCATTGCGGGAGTGGGTCTTGGAGGTAAGTTTGCTTCTATTTATTCCGTATTATTGGGTGCGGTAGCTGCTGTTGCGGGAATCATGATTTCACAATATATTGGAAAGAAGGATGATAAAGAAGTTAGCAGAAGTTTCTTTGCAAATATTATGTTGGCAGTGGGACTGGCGGCCTTGTTCATGGGAATGTGCCTTATGGTTCCAAATGGAATTATGGGACTATATACCAAGGATGAAGCTACGAGGCAGATAGCAGCAGATTATCTATGGATTCTGGCTTTTTCTTATCTTCCTATGGCTGTTAGCAGTATTGTGGCGACCTTGCTTCGTTGTATGGAGGCGGCAGTATTTCCTTTGTATGCTACCATTGTAGGGGCAGTTATAAATACGGGACTAAATTACCTTTTGATTTTTGGAAAAGCAGGATTTCCGGAATTAGGAGTAGAGGGTGCAGCCATTGCTACCGTAGTTTCGCAGTTTGCAAGCTGTCTGATTACTTTGGGATTTTTTATCTGGCACTATAGGAAACAGGATATGAAACTGACCTTTTTATGGCATTTCCGTGGAGAAAGAAGAGTTCAGTTCTTAGGAATTTTATGTCCCATTATTGTTTGTGAATTTTTATGGAGTCTTGGAGAAAACGTTTATACAGCGATTTATGGAAATATGGGAACGGACCCTTGTGCCGCCATGACTCTTACCATACCGATTCAAACTTTGTTAATCGGTGCGTTAAGTGGTCTTGCCCAGGCAGCAGGAATTCTTATTGGAAAATCTTTGGGTGGAGAGGAATACGATAAGGCGTATGAAGAATCAAAAAAACTGATGAAATATGGTGTGTTAGGCTCTCTTTGCTTATCTGTTTTGTTATTGCTTTTGGGTCAATATTATGTACAGATTTATGATGTGTCAAAAGAGGTACGTGGGGTGGCCTATGAGATTTTGGTAGCCTTTGCCATTATTTCGCCGGTAAAGGTTCAAAATATG
>JBGVLX010000132.1:0-3566 GCA_045124495.1 Lachnospiraceae bacterium | reverse complement strand
TGATTCAAAAGTAACAAAACAATGCAGGCACGCTTTCGCTGCGTTCGGCTCGTAGCGGTACTAAATTCGCGACAAGTCGCTCATTAAGTACCGACGGCCGCCCAAGCACCTGCTTATGTATTTGTTTCTTTTGAATCACTTGATATAAGTATTGGTAGTTTCGCAATTACCTAGGATATGGCAGAACGTGAACTTTGTAGAAGTTGCGTTTTAACACAGAAATCCGTTATATCAGAAGGTGAAAGATAAGAAAAGGCAGGAAAGGATGTATCATATGGACGTAGAAGAAGAAAGATTATTGGATGAAAGAATTAAGGAGTATGGAATTACCATGCTTTACGACAAAAAAGAGGGGAAACATATTTCCATGATTTCTATTATTGGAGAAATTGAAGGACATGATATTTCACCGGCAACCAGCAAAACCACAAAATATGAACATTTATTACCACAGTTAGCTTTAGTGGAACACAATCCAAAGATTAAAGGACTATTGGTGATTAATAACACCAGTGGAGGAGATGTAAGTGCGGGGCTTGCTTTGGCAGAAATGATTGCTTCCATCAGCAAACCATCGGTATCTTTGGTCATTGGTGACAGTCATTCCATCGGGGTACCATTGGCAGTGGCAACGGACTATTCTTTTATCAGTCCCACAGGAACCATGATCATTCATCCGGTGCGAATGGGTGGATTGGTCATTGGCGTAAGACAAACTTTTGACTACTTTAAAATCATCCAGGATCGAATATCCGGTTTTGTGGCGGATCATAGTCAGGTAAAAAAAGAAGAGTTTGAAGAAATGATGGTACGGCAGGGACTTTTAACCAAAGACCTTGGTACCATTCTGGTAGGAGAAGAGGCGGTAAAAGCCGGAGTAATTAATGAAGTAGGCGGAATTCATTCTGCTATAGAAAAATTAAAAAGTATGATAAAGTAAAATACTTTGAAGTACTAAGAAAAAGTTCGATTATGGCTGAAACAGTAAAAAGACATTTGTAGCCGGATTGTAAGGTAGTGTGCTTTAAATGTTAATGTTCAAGTGGGAAGTAACATTTAAAGCTATGGAAAACCAAAATATGAGAAAATAGTACTTGTAAAATAAAATGATTCAGTTTATAATTTCTTTATCTGTATGTAGTTCACCAAAGAAAGCATATGGAAAATACAATAGTTAAGAGGAAAAGCCCATGATAGATTTGAAATTTTTACGTGAAAACCCTGAGATTGTAAAACAAAATATTAAAAATAAGTTTCAAGATAGAAAGTTACCATTAGTAGATGAGGTCATTGAACTGGATGCAGAAAGCAGAAAGACCCAGCAAGAGGCAGATGCCTTACGTGCGAACCGTAAAGCCATTTCAAAGCAAATCGGTGGTTTGATGGCGAAGGGTCAGAAAGAAGAAGCAGAAAAGTTAAAAGAACAGGTAAACAAAGATGCCGAAAGATTAGCTGAGTTAGAAGAAAAAGAAGCAAAACTTCAGGAGCAGGTAAAGAAGATTATGATGGCGATTCCAAACATCATTGATCCTAGTGTTCCGATTGGTAAAGATGACAGCGAGAATGTAGAAATTCAAAAATACGGCGAACCATTTGTTCCTGATTTTGAGATTCCATATCATACAGAAATCATGGAAAAATTAAAGGGAATCGATTTAGACAGTGCCAGAAAAGTAGCAGGTAACGGTTTCTATTATTTAATGGGAGACATTGCAAGACTTCATTCTGCTGTGATTTCCTATGCGAGAGATTTTATGATTGACAGAGGATTTACTTACTGCATTCCTCCTTTTATGATTCGTAGCGATGTGGTGACTGGCGTTATGAGTTTCGATGAAATGGAAGCCATGATGTATAAGATTGAAGGCGAAGATTTATATTTGATTGGAACCAGTGAACATTCCATGATCGGTAAATTCATTGATACGATTTTAGAAGATAAGGATTTACCATATACCTTAACCAGTTATTCCCCATGTTTCAGAAAAGAAAAAGGTGCTCATGGTATTGAAGAACGTGGTGTATATCGTATTCACCAGTTTGAAAAGCAGGAAATGATTGTAGTTTGTAAGCCGGAAGAAAGCAAGATGTGGTTCGAAAAGTTATGGCAGAACACCGTAGATTTATTCCGTTCATTGGATATTCCGGTTCGTACTTTAGAATGCTGTTCCGGTGATTTGGCAGATTTAAAGGTAAAATCCATTGACGTAGAGGCATGGTCACCAAGACAAAAGAAGTACTTCGAAGTAGGAAGCTGTTCTAACTTAGGTGATGCACAGGCTAGAAGATTAAAGATTCGTGTAAATGATGGTGCCGGTTCTAAATATTTTGCCCACACTTTGAATAATACAGTGGTTGCTCCACCTAGAATGCTAATTGCATTTCTGGAAAATAACTTAAACGAAGACGGTTCTATCCGTATTCCGGAAGCATTAAGACCATATATGGGTGGAAAAGACGTAATCAAATAAGGCTAAGATTTACTACTATGGAACTATAGATAAAATATGGAAAGATCATGAAACCACGATCCGTAAGAGATGATATAAGTTTTATCAAGGAAAGATCATGAAATCACGATCTGTACGAGATGATATAAGTTTTATTAAGGAAAGATAAATACGAACCTCGACGATCATTGAGATGTAAATGATAGCGAAAGACTCCTTTAAGAACAAAATATTTTTATGATATTTTTTCTTAGGGGAGTTTTTATTTTTTATTTATTGGAGATATTTCACACGATCCCTTGACGTTTTCGATGAATCGTCGTGGGTATAATTCTTTATTTTGTGCATAGAGTAATGAAAAAGGGGTTTTTCATGGATCCAACGGAATTTTTAGAAGAAGCAAGATTGAAACCTTTTATTTTATTCTTTTTAGTGGCAGTTTTGATGATAGGAGGAAGTGCTTATTTAGGAGAAAAAACATTGCCAGTAACCAATGATAAAACCGATGAATTGCCTATTTATTGCGTAGATACTGAGGAAAAAGTAATCAGCCTGACCTTTGATGCCGCATGGAATGTGGATGATCTTGATGGGATTTTGGAGATTTTGGATAAATATGATATCAAAGCGACTTTTTTTGTGACCGGAGAATGGGTATCAAAATATCCGGAAGCAGTGAAAAAACTATATGAAGCCGGACACGACATAGGAAATCATGGTGATAATCATAAACATATGAGTAGTTTGTCGAAAGAGGAAAATATCAGTGAAATGCAGGGTTGCCATGATAAGGTAAAGGCGCTGACCGGATATGACATGAAACTTTTTAGAGCCCCTTATGGGGATTACGATGGAGATTTGATAAAACAGGCAAGGGAATTCGGATATGAAACCATACAGTGGGATGTGGACAGTCTGGATTGGAAGGATTATGGAATAGATTCCATTGTGCAGTCTGTTACGAAACATGAACATTTAGGCAATGGTTCGATTATCTTACTTCATAATGGGACTACATATACAAAAGATGCCTTAGAACCAATGATACAAAAGCTTTTAGAGCAAGGTTACACCTTTAAACCGGTATCGAAATTGATATTAACTGAAAATTACAGA
>JBGVLX010000131.1:0-8365 GCA_045124495.1 Lachnospiraceae bacterium | reverse complement strand
ACTTCCCCGTACTTTTTATCCAGCCGGTCTTCATTTCGCCACTTTCCCCTAAATAATACCACTTCCCCGTACTTTTTATCCAGCCGGTCTTCATTTCGCCACTTTCCCCTAAATAATACCACTTCCCCGCACTTTTTATCCAGCCGGTCTTCATTTCGCCGCTTTCCCCCAAATAGTACCACTTCCCCGCACTTTTTATCCAGCCAGTCTTCATTTCGCCGCTTTCCCCCAAATAATACCACTTCCCAGCACTTTTTATCCAGCCGGTCTTCATTTCGCCATCTTTATCAAAATAATACCAGTTTCCATGTTCAAATAACCAGCCGGTTACTAATTTATCATCCATATAATAATATTTCTTTTCTCCTTCCTGCTTCCATCCATTTTCTAGCCCTACATGTGATGTATTCGGTATGAAAGCTTTCCTTGCTGTAGAAAAGGAGAATTCTCCATGTCCCCAAAAATCTTCCTGTCCTTTTAAGAAATATTGATAATAAATGAGTCCCGTTTTTTCTGTATCATCATCCCAGGTGACATCTATGTTATACCAGGCCCCTTCTAAGTATACACAATTCCATGCATGATTTATTTCATTACTGCATACCATCACAGAAGGAATCCTTAATTCTTCCATTATAAGTTGAAAGGATGCTGCATAGCCGTTACAGACAGATTTCCCCAAAAGCAAGGCATTAAAAGCTCCATCGTATCCCGTCACATATTCTACATTTTTTGCAAGAAAGTCATGGGTCATCTTAATCTTTTCATAGTCGTTCAACGCATTCTTTTCAATCTCTTTCGCAATTTCTTTTACCTGTTTTAATACCTCAACCTGCTCTTCCTTTGAATCTGTGCGTTTCACTTCTATGTTAAGCTCTACCATCCCCTCCTTTACATCACTCTGATTAGAACAAGAAATGGAAATACTATAAACCGTGGAACTATAATAATTTCCAATTCTAACACCAGGAAAAAGACGTTTTAACAATCCATCAAATTCCGCACTCTGAACCATAAGATAAGGCACATACACTACAAAGTCCTCTTCTGGTGTAGCCAATTTTTCTGTTATCCCTTCTACCAGTTCATCAATATCAGAATAATAGGGAGCCAAAGTATTCTCTGGTTCTTTGGCATTCAGAAACATAGTCTGTCTCAAAAACAGAAATACTACCAACAAAAACATTCCAACTCTTTTACAGGTTCTTCTTCCTTCCAGCATCATAGAAATCATCCTTTCTATGCCTGCACGACCATTTACACGAATTATGTCTTATTTTTATTTTATTACAGAACATATGTTCTGTCGAGAAGAAATTTTATATCAGAAAAAGCCATACTTTTCATGCACACATGAAAAAATATGACTTTCTCCAAACATCTTTATGTAAAAAATCTATGAGCAAAGTTTTTACACTTTAGCATCATTCCTGTTAAAACAGCCGACACTTACTTTTTAGCCATGCAACAGAGCCTTCTTTGTCACCTGCCTTCTTCTTTTGCGAATCACTCTATGAATCTTTCCCGCGATAGAAAGAATCACCTGTAACGTAGTCAATTTCTATCCCAGGCTGAACATTATAGACATAAACATTATAACAAATTCCTTTTCCCTGATCTTCCACAGACCAGGCTTCCATCTGAACACCACTTGCTACCAGATTATCTCCTTTATAAACCGGTGTTACACGATATAGTACATGATTCCTTGTTTCCTCTACATAATCATCTACCATATTTTCAAAAGGTAACATTCCTTCCACATTCATATAACGGGTGCCTGTAATAAGATTTAACTCATTGGCATTTTCCCCGGCCAACTGATATCCGATCAAATGACAACGATTATAGAGATATTTTCCATCCACACAATCATATTTTATCGTATGCCAGCCAGAGGGTTTGATACTCCCAATCTGTCCCCGTTCTTCTGTTGGCATAAGTTCCAGACAAATATTGGCATATGCCACCTGACACCTTCCCAAAGAATCCAGTTCACTATAATACTCAAATGGTATTGTTGTATGTTCGCTTTCTTCAAAACATGGTACATTTCCATTTAGCTCCACATAAGGAGAACCGGAATAGGCAGGTATGTTTTCTAGAGTTACGGAGGAAACAGCTGAATCTTTATCCTTCTGAAAAAATTCCCATGGATTAAGTCCAAAGTAACCAAGCAAGAGACAGAGGACAGCTGCAACCCCAATCAGGGAACTTACGAGTTTTTTTATTTTCTTAACTTCCCGCGCTTTCATATGCACTAATTCCTTTCTGCCATACAATCAAACTAATTCCAAACAGAACGAGACTTAAAACTACCGTTCCGCCAATACAAAATACAGGGTCATTGCCCCTTAAAATGTAACTAGCCGGATAATATGCCGTAAAGGCGAATGGAATAATATATGTAACGATATTCTTTACAATTTCATTATAAATGGTAACGGGATATCTTGCAAAATCACTTGTCATATAGAAAATCTGCAAAATACTTCCGCTTTGTTTGATTTTAAAAGCAATAGCGGAACAAGCTATCTTAATACTGGTGAAAATCAATGTTCCAAATAACATTGCTATGATCATTAACACAATTTTTCCGACAGTATACTGAATAGAAAGTTTCACCGACGCTACTACCACCAGAACGATTCCTGTAAGAAGTTCTCCCAACGCATCAAACTGGATAAATTCCATAATGACATGAGCTAGTGGAGAAATGGGACGGGTCAGATATTTATCAAAGTCCCCTTTTCGCACAATAAACCATGCCACTTTCCATAAGTTGTCCGTAAGTAAATGGTCAATCCCCTTAGGTACCAGCGAAAAACCATAAATGAAAATAATTTCATAAAACAGATATCCGTCTAAATCCGGAATCTGAGAAAATATAATTCCAATAAAAACAATATTGGTAATCTGGTTAATTAAAAAACTTACTGCACCTGTTAAAAAATCAACCCGGTATTCCATGAGTTTCTTTAAATGCAGTGCAATAAAAGTTCCATATAATCTTAAAAAACGCATATCAATTTACCCTCCTGCATATCGCAGGTTCCCTGCGATATTGCTTAAATGAAACAATTGAAAGATTTATCTTTCAATTTAAACCCTTGTATATCGCAGATTTTCTGCGATATACTTGAATAAAACAATTGAAAGATTTATCTTTCAATTTAACCTCCTTGAACTGCAAGTCTTTTTTGTGCCCATTTCCATATTACTTTACTGATATAAACGAACACACCCAGCCAAAGTACCTGTTTCGCCAGCACAAACACGATTTCCCATCCACTGTATTTGCCCATATAAAGCATGGTCGGTACATACACCAAAGAAGCAAATGGTAACTGTTCAAATACCACTCTTACTGCGCCCGGGAAAAATGCCAACGGAATCAAAGAGCCTGAAAAGAACTTAATCAAAGAACCCTTTAAGATGGAAAATCCCCATATATTCATTAGAAAGAATGCTAAATATCCAAAAATCAAGTTTAGATAAAAAGCTAACAAATAACTTAACACTGTACTGACTACAAATAATAAAAAGTTCACAATATTAAAAGCGCAGTATCCCAAAACAGCCCACCGGTACACCTCTACTCCAATCATAACCGGAATGAAAACACAGGTGATCATCATTACCTTATTTCCCAGTTCAAACGCCAGAAGGCTGAAATCCACATTTACCGGCTTAATCATTCTCATAATAATGCTTCCATCGTGAATTTCATCCGCCAGACTTTCGGTGGAATCCGTGCTGGTAAGGAATCCTACCAGATTGGATAAAAATACATACACCGTCATATCTGTCATGGAAAATCCCATAAATGTGCTATTTCCGGATGATGCAAAGACTGCTTTCCAGATAAAATACATTACGAAACAATATAAAGATTCTCCCAAAACAAAACATAAAAAGCTGGCCCTATATGCCATGGAGCTTTGCACTCCTGCCTTAGTAAAGGCTTTATAGGTATTGATAAACCCGATACCTCTTGTTTTTATATTACTCATGAAGCTGACACCCCATTTCCATACATACGGCAGACAATTTCTTCAATATTTACATCATTTACAGAAATATCTTTCACCTGGGTTTTATTCAAAATATAACTTAATAGGTCTGAAACCGAGATTTTATCGGAATGGAAGGTCACGGTAATCTTTTCTTTGTTCCGAACCACCTTCAAATCTTCTCCCCCAAGTTTTAAATCTTCTTCAAAATGCAGCTGTTCATAATCCTCATTTTGGAACAGCGACATATTAACTTCACGATATTTACCGTATTGCTGTTTCATCTCAGATAACGCACCATCATACATGATTTTTCCCTTATCTATCATAACAATTCTTTTACATAGAGTTTCTATGTCATTTAAATCATGAGTGGTAAGAATAATGGTAGTCTTTTCCTGCTCATTAATCTGGGTAATGGCCTTTCGAATGTTATTCTTTACTGCAACATCAAGACCAATGGTCGGTTCATCCAAAAACAATACTTTGGGATTATGTATCAGACTGGCAGCCAAATCTGCTCTCATTCTCTGTCCTAAAGATAAGGTTCTTACGGGACTTTTAATGAAATCATCTAGCTCTAACACCTCATTTAAAAACGCCATTCTGGTTTTAAACTGTTCCTCATCTACCTGATAAATCTGTTTTAAAACCGAAAAAGTCTCTAATAATGGAAGATCCCACCATAGCTGGGTTCTCTGCCCGAAAACAACCCCGATTTCCTTTACATATTTTTTACGATTCTTAAATGGAATCTGTCCATTAATTTCAACTTTTCCTTCTGTAGGTGTCAGGATACCGGTAAGCATCTTAATGGTTGTAGATTTTCCGGCACCGTTTGCACCGATAAATCCCAAAATTTCTCCTTTCGGTACTTCAAAGGAAATATCATCCACAGCCTTTACGGTTTCATATTCCCTATGAAATAAGGACTTCACACTTCCTGCAAGACCTGGATTTTTTACTGTCTTTTTAAATTCTTTTGTCACATTCTCTACGTAAATCATAATTCCGATCCTTTCTTTCTTATAAATCCATGGGTAATTGCGAAACTATCATACTCTGTGTGAAAGTGATGTTTTTGATCGTTTCGCAATTACCAATTGATGAATCAAAGCATTGTACTCATTTTTAGATAAAAAAATAGCGTATGAGTATTTCTAATCATACGCCAAAAATTACCATAGTATATTATTTTTGAAAATGACTACAAATGCTTATCCATCCATCAACATTCAATTTTCCCACCATAATGTAATAATGTATTAAACATGTTCATCATTCCCCTTTCATTTTCTTTCGTAATAAAGATTTTTACATCCTGACTGTGCAATTGTATCACAAGAACAAACGTTTTGTCTAGTGGAAATTTAATTTCCTCCAAAATAATCATTCCAACGCATGATAATATCATAATCACCTTCCACACGGTACATCTGCTTCATCAAAGCTTCTGCCCCATTCAGTTTTCCTGAGGCAATATCTGCCCAAACGGTGTATGGAGTGATGATTTTAGTCGTAGCATCTTTAAAATTCTCTGTCAGAACCTCTGAACCATCTTCTTTTAAAAGAATCTGATACTTCTTATCTACGTCAGTAAGGTCCATTTCTAACACCTTTTCCTGCCCCTGATAAGAGTTCTTATTATATAATGCTGCCATTTGTTTGATAAATACTAAAGTTTCGTCCATTTTTTTACCTGTCCTTTCATCAATGCCCCAGCTTGCATCCGCCATGGATTCAAAAATTTCTCTTGGGAATAATAAAGTTTCTAATTGTTTTCTTGTGTGATCCAAAATCTTCCCTTCTAGATACTCAGCTCCTGCATTTTTTACAAAGCTTAAATATTCATTGGTTCTATCCTTAAGTTCCGGAACCCGGAACAATTCCCCTTGACCACAGAAAATCGTTTCAAAATTGTCTTTTCCAAGAAAATGACCAAACATCGAAATTACAGAATCATAATTTCCCTGTGCTGTATAAAAACCGCAAGTTGAAATTAAAACATATCTTTTTTTACTCATATCGTATCTCGATGGATGACCACCACTCTCAGCACCTGATTCCATAAAAGGCAATACCATAGGTAATAGCCTGTCAATTAACATCTTTAATTTTCCTGGAACGTTAAAGTAAAATAACGGGAAAGACCAAAGGGTAATGTCTGCCCATAGAAGTTTATCTAACACAATTTTCATATCATCCTCTGTGACACATTTTCCAGGAGTGTTCTTCCAACATGAAAAGCAACCTAAACAAGGCTTTATCTCTAATTGGTTCACCTGCAACTCTTCTACCAAAAGTGATTCCTCATTTTTACCTTTCAAACCCTCGACAAAAGCTGTTGTAAGTTTGTATGTATTACTGTTTTTCCCCTTTGGACTTCCATTGATTACCAAAACATTCATAGTTTCCTCCGTTTCTCCACATAAAACCGATGGCTCAGATTTTTCTTTCTTCTGATATCAGTCCTTCTATCTTTTTTCTCTTTGAAACTAATCATATTATACCATGATAAATAGAAAAAAACAGTGATGTCTGTCAGTATTTTTTATGACAAATGTGACTATAGGTTACTGTGTGACCAGTAACCACCGTACTACTAACCGTAATCCTACTTGAGATCTTCCAATTATCTAAGGGCAAGGAGATTCCTGCTACACCGTCCTTTTCAAAACTTCATCTCCAAAATCAGGTTGTATCTCTATGACATGTTTTTTACATCTTCATGATAATTTCTCTCGCTACGTTTTCCTCAATCGGAGTTGCAAATACTCCTTCTTCAAATTCAACGATATCGCCAATGCCTTTTTGTACTACAAATCGGATTCTTCCATTTTTCACTTTCTTGTCCGTGTATAATTTTTTCACCAATTCTTCCCGGTTAATATACTCTGGTATAGCCACCGGAAGATTTGCTTTTTCAAATAATGAAATTACTTCCTGACTTTCCTCTAAAGACATATAACCTAATTTATGGGCCAGTTTTACCTCTGCTACCATACCAATGGAAAGAGCCTCTCCATGCAGCAGTCTGTAACCACTTACTGTTTCAATGGCCCTTCCCACTGTATGTCCCAAATTTAATACTTCTCTTAAACCACTTTCTCTTTCGTCCTTCATTACCACTTCATACTTTATTCTGCAATTTTCATTGGCAATGTATTCACAAACTTCTTCTTTTATATCAAAGGTTTCATTCATATGTTCCTTTAAATAATCAAAAAATTCCTTACTGGCAATGCAGGCGTGTTTTATGGTCTCTGCTAACCCACTGGCAACCTGTCTTTCTGGTAAAGTCTTCCATGTAGCAATATCTAAATACACTTTCTCAGGCTGATTAAATAGGCCAATTAAATTGGTTGCTAGTGGCGTGTCTACTGCAGTCTTACCTCCTACGGAAGCATCTGCCGCCGCCAATAAAGTAGTGGCATAATTGATAAAAGGAACCCCTCGTCCAAAGGTACCTGCCACAAAGCCTGACAAATCTGTTACTACACCACCGCCAACTGCGATGATGCAACAATCCCGACGGTAGCCTTTTTCCAGCATGGAATCTTCCACAAATTCCTTAGTTTCCCTAGTCTTTTGTGTTTCCCCGGCTTCAAATACAAATAAATCCGCCGTAAATCCTGCTTCTTTTAATTTATCATGTATGCTTTCTGCATATAATTCCTTAACATTACTGTCTGTAATGACGGCAAATTTCGTAATATTACCTACCAGACCATGTTTCAAATCAGAAATCAACTTGTCTTCCAATTCATAACCAATTTCAATTTCATAACTGTCATCGACTACTTTCTTTAATTCCACATTAAATACGCTCACAAATTTTCCCTCCCTTTCCACAAGCAACACATAAAACTCCTATCGGCCCTGGTAGGATTTCCCCACAACACCCCTTGCTTGCTGAAAAATCTTTTCCTTTGGAACTTGTTTCTGTTACAGATTGTAAATTTGTACTACCACATTTGGGACACTTCATCTTTGTTTCTCACACACACTTCATTATATTCCAAATTACAACTATGCTATCATATTGCAAATATATTGCAGCAAACTTGTAACTAAAATTTCACTTGAAAAATATAGGTTTGCGTGGTACAATTTCTTTACAAAGAGTGGTACTAAGTTGTACCCCTCGGGATAGTTAGAAGTTAAAAAATAACCGCCAGAGTTTCCACACAGGGGCGGTTATTTTTTGTCGTTATGATGACATATCTCGTAAATGAGACCTATAAGTGCTACAATAAATAATCCGGTTTGGATGAAATCTTCATATGTAACATACTGCATAGGCATTCCCCCTTTCTCAAGGGGCAACCGTTCCCACTGGATAAATGATAACA
>JBGVLX010000130.1:0-3805 GCA_045124495.1 Lachnospiraceae bacterium | reverse complement strand
AAATTAAACTGTACCATGTATTTGTCAAGATGTCAATTATTTTTTTGTTTTTATATTAAAAAAGATTGCGTGCCTGCGCAATCTCTGCGCGCGAGCGGACTGCAAAGCAGTAACTTCCTCTCTGTGAGCTGTGCATCTCCCGAGCAAAGCGGGTTTTTTATGCTATAGGGAAAAGTCTCACGGTGACTGCTTTCTTATAACATAAAAAAGTGTGCTGAGCACACTCTCAGCTCCCCTGCCCCTCAATCATGAGGGGTGGGTTTTTATTTTTGCTTATTTATTGTAAAATAATTACATGAGTAATATATTACAAACTATTTTTATCGATTATTATGAACATATCGAATACGAACTCCATCCTCGCCAATCTGTTATGGAAAATATCAACAAAATGATTCACTGTGGCGACCCGTCTTATGGTGGAGCCATGTTCGCTTGCCCTGATTGCGGAGAACTTAAATTCTCTGCTTTTCGTTGCAAATCTCGTTTCTGTACTTCTTGCGGCAATAAATATAATCAATTGCGGGCTTTTCGTATGTCCTGCAAACTCGTCAACTGCACCCACCGTCACTGCGTTTTTACCATCCCTGAAGAACTTCGTTTATATTTCCTGAAAGACCGCGAACTATTAAACTGCCTTTTTCATTCTGTAAGAGATGTAATTCTTCGTATGTTCTATAAAATGAACAAATCCGAAAACTTTACTCCGGGGTTTGTTTTAGTTCTCCATACCTTCGGCAGAGACTTGAAATGGAATCCCCACATTCATGCCCTTGTATCAGAAGGTGGTGCCGGTAATTACACTGTATGGCGACATGTAAAGCATTTTGATTTCAAGTTTTTGCGCAAAGCTTTCTGTAAAGTTTTATTGGAGCAATTATCAAAAAAACTCGGCAAATCCTTCCGTAAGCTCAAAAATGAAATCTACAAAAACAATCCCGATGGTTTTTACATACGTGCTGAGGCTAAACGTTGTTCTCCTGACATTACAATTAAATATATCAGCCGTTATCTTGGCAGACCTGTTATCGCTACTTCTCGCATTGATGATTATGACGGTGAATATGTTACCTTTCACTACACACGCCATGAAGACAATAAAACAATAACTGAGCGCATTCCTGCATTGGAGTTTATCCAGAAGTTAATTCCTCATATACCTGAAAAACATTTCAAAATGGTCCGCTACTATGGCATATATGCAAAACATCATCGTCAGGAGAAAAAGTTACACAAATGTCTTTCTTCAGAAAAGCAACGATATATGCGCCGTTTGTTAAACTGGCGCGAGTCCATTCTTTTATCTTTCGGATATGATCCTTTGAAATGTCCTAAATGTGGCACTTCTATGTTGGTGTTGGAAGTTTACCACAAAAAAACTGCACTCTTTGAACAATATCGAAAGGCTATGGGATATGGCTGAACATATACTCATAATTTTCTCTAAAATCGTCAAATAGTGCAGTTACACCAAAAACAAAAAACTTCATAATCAAAGTCATCGCGAAGTCGACCCCTTCGCTCTTTTGTTATGCCATTTTTTATTCAGTAGTCATTATACACTATTTTTTACAATTTACGCAAATTCCTATAATGTAAAAAAGTGTCTTTGACACTTCAACTCCCCTGCCCCTCATTCTTGAGGGGTTGGGGTTTTCTTTTTCCTTGTTTTCCTTCATAATAGTAGTATGAATATCTTACAAAAAATTTTTATTGACCATTATGAAGAAATGATTTATCTTCAACATCCTCGTGATTCGGTCATCGAGAATGTAGAAAAAATGATTCACTGTGGCGACCCTTCTTATGGTGGCGCCATGTATATTTGCCCTGACTGTGGTGAATATAAATTTAATGTCTTTCGTTGTCATTCTCGTTTCTGTCCTACCTGTGGCAACATGTATGCCATTGACAGAACCACGGCAATGTCTTTTAAAGTGATAGACGTTCAACATCGACATTGTGTTTTCACCATTGATGACTCTTTGCGGCCTTTTTTCTTGAAAGACCGTTCTCTGCTTAACTGCCTTTTTTCTTCAGTAAACAGCGTGGTTTCTCGTATGTTTTACAAAGAAAACAAATCCGAGTCTTTTACTCCTGGTTTCATTTGTGTCCTTCATACTTTTGGAAGAGATTTGAAATGGAATCCTCATATTCATTGCCTCATTACTGAAGGAGGAGTCGGCAACAGCCTTTTATGGCGACATATCAAACATTTCAACTACCACTTTTTGCGTGATGCTTTTCAAACTGCTCTTCTCAATGAACTTCACAAAAAGATTGGTCCGTCCTTCAAAAGAACAAAAGCAGCCATCTACAGGAATCACAAAAATGGTTTTTACGTTCGTGCTATGCCTAACAAATGCAATCCTTCTCAGGTAATCAAATATATTGGTCGCTACTTGGGCAGACCTGTAATTGCCACTTCACGCATTGACTCCTACGATGGCGATTTCGTAACTTTTCATTACAATCGCCATGAAGACGAAAAACTTATCACCGAAACCATTCCTGTTCTTGATTTTATGGCTCGTTTAACACAACATATCCCTGAAAAACACTTTAAAATGATTCGGTATTATGGCATTTATGCACGACATCGCAAATCAGACAAATATCTTCGCAAGGCAATTTCAAAGGAAAAGCATGCTTTTTTACTGTCCTATAATCAATGGCGTAATGCTATTCTTCACTACTTTGGATATGACCCTTTAAAATGCCCTAATTGCGGAACAAATATGATTTTTCTTGAACTATATTTCAAACACAAACCTGTTTCTTTGCAAGAATTATATGAAAAGGCTATGCGAAAGCATCGGTGTCGTTCTCCTGCCTTACATTCTACTCTTCCACAACTTCGTTACTCATGATAAAATCTAATTATCATAAGAACGGAGGTGCACCCATGAAACGTGTTACAGAAGCAGAACTTGCAAAGGAACTAAGAGAAAAATACATTAAAAATCCACCTGAAGGTATGACTTCTGAAGAAGTTCGCACCATGAGTGATGATGACCTTTTGGATATGGATTATTTCTTCCATGAATTCGATGACGAATTTGATGATGAGATTGGTGCTGAAGGTTTTTATATCTTCTAATCATCATCTAATTTCTTGCGCCCATCTTTTTTGATGGGCTATTTTTTGTTTTTTCGTAAAGTGAGCAATTTCCTATAAAGCAAAAAAGGAGCGAAATTTTCGCTCCTTTTATATTACAATGCTCTAATTGAATCAACTGGTTTCTTCTTCGCTGCATTCCATACTGGAAGGAACGTTGCAACAACGGTTGTTACAAATGCAATTGCAATGAGAACAATCAACGATAACACTCCAAATACAAAGAGTGCCGCTCCAAGCTCTGCCGCTACCAGTGTATTTAAGAGGTTACAAATAATTACACTTGCTATCGTTGCCAAAACAATACAAATCGCCGCAATCACAAAGGATTCTGAGAAGAATATCTTGAACACATCCAAACTTCTCGCACCCACTGCTCGCAAGATACCAATTTCCTTCTTCTTCTGTGAAATGGATACAGAAATAAAGTTCGACAATAACAACGCTGCAAATATTGCAAGAACAAGTCCCACATACAAGAATACTTTCGACAATGCTTTCACCATGGAATCTACCATTTCCAAATTGTTTACAAAAGCACCTGCCGGTTTGATTCGGCTGGCATCTTCCCCGTATTTGTCATTGCTGTACATCTTCCAAAAACTATCTGTCTGTGCTTCTGAATGATCGTACGGAACAAATAAGTTACCATATATTGCTCCCGTTTCCTCTTGATACTTGGTGGTC
>JBGVLX010000129.1:0-2069 GCA_045124495.1 Lachnospiraceae bacterium | reverse complement strand
GCAGAAGGATTATTTAACAAACGGAAAATAACACCTTCTTCTTTTGCGTGATGGATTTCTTCTTTTCTGGCCGGAAGTTCATCCTCACCACGACGGTATACAATGTATACATTTTCAGCACCTAATCTCTTTGCAGTTCTGGCAGCATCCATGGCAACATTACCGGCACCAACTACCGCAACATTCTTTCCAACCTTAACCGGAGTCGGTACTTCCGGAAATTTATAGCCCTTCATTAAGTTTACTCTGGTTAAAAATTCATTGGCAGAATATACACCTAAAAGATTTTCTCCAGGAATTCTTAAAAATCTTGGAAGACCGGCACCACTACCAATAAATACGGCATCATAGCCATCCTGCAATAGTTCATCTACAGTGATGGAACGTCCAACCACAACATTGGTTTCAATCTTAACTCCTAATTCCTTTACATTGTCAATTTCCTTCGCCACCAAATCTTTTGGTAAACGGAATTCAGGAATACCGTAGCTTAATACACCACCAGCTTTATGAAGTGCCTCAAATACCGTAACTTCGTAGCCTTTTTTCGCCAATTCACCTGCACAGGTGATTCCGGCAGGTCCGGAACCAACCACAGCTACCTTCTTACCGTTCTTCTCAATGTTATTTTCCACCTTTTTCTTGTTTGCCATGTGATAGTCAGCAACAAAACGTTCCAGACGTCCAATACCAACAGGTTCTCCCTTTACACCACGAACACAATTTCCTTCACATTGCTTTTCCTGTGGGCAGACACGTCCACAAATGGCCGGCAATGCATTTTCTCTGGTGATAACCTGATATGCAGCCTCAAAATCCCCTTCTGCCACTTTTCCGATAAATTCAGGAATCGGTACATTTACAGGACAACCTGACATACAAGGAGTCTTCTTACAATTTAAACATCTTTTGGCTTCTTCCATCGCCATTTCTTTGGTATATCCAAGAGTAACTTCTTCGAAATTCTTATTTCTAACATTAGGATCCTGTTCCGGCATTACAACCTTTGTTAAACTCATATTTCTTTCCATATTATTGTGCACCTCTTCCTATCCTGCATTGATGTTCTTCTTCCTTATACATACCCTGACGCATCATACATTCATCAAAATCAACTAAAAATCCATCAAAGTCCGGACCATCCACACATGCAAACTGTGTCTTACCTCCGACAGTAACACGACATCCGCCACACATACCGGTTCCGTCAATCATAACCGGATTCAAAGAAACACCTGTTGGAATATTTAAAGGCTTCGTTACATTTACCACTGATTTCATCATAATAAGTGGTCCAATGGCAATGACTTCATCAAACTTTTCGCCCTTTTCAATTAATTCCGTAAGAACATCTGTTACGAAACCTTCCTTACCCTTAGAACCGTCATTGGTTGCAATGTAAACATGATCACAGAATTCTTTAAACTTTTCTTCTAAAATAACGAATTCTGCACTTCTACCACCGATGATTACATCTACTTTTACTCCCATTTCATGAAGTTTTCGAAGTTGTGGATACAAAGGAGCAGCTCCTACACCACCTGCAACACCGATTACATGTTCAACTTTATGTAATGGGGCCGGTTTTCCAAGCGGTCCAACGAAATCACAAACCGAGTCTCCTTCTTTTTTCTTGCTTAGTAACTCAGTAGAATAACCTACAACCTGATAAATGATAGTAACCGTTTCTTTTTCTCTGTCATAATCAGCGATGGTTAGAGGAACCCTTTCCCCATCTTCATCCACACGAACAATTACAAACTGTCCTGCTTCACACTTTCTCGCTACAAATGGTGCATGAACTTCCATCAGTTCAACAGCTTGATTCAACACTTCTTTTTTTACTATTTTGTACATCAGCAGCGTCCACCTTTCAATATAGATAAAAATTAAGCATTTGCGAAACTATATTATTCTGTGAAAGTGATGTAAAAGAATCAAAACACCGCTTATGTATTTGTTTCTTTTTCATCACTCATTATATTTTTTGATGGTTTCGCATTTACCTACAGATAACAATATTATAAACTTTTTTTCTCAATAAGAAAAGAGGATTTTATTATTTTTTC
>JBGVLX010000128.1:0-12824 GCA_045124495.1 Lachnospiraceae bacterium | reverse complement strand
GTAAAAGAATCAAAACACCGCTTATGTATTTGTTTCTTTTTCATCACTCATTATATTTTTTGATGGTTTCGCATTTACCTACAGATAACAATATTATAAACTTTTTTTCTCAATAAGAAAAGAGGATTTTATTATTTTTTCAAAAATAATAAAATCCTCTTTTACTGTTCATAGACGAACAGTAACAATCCTCTTTTTGTAACTATTCACACATAAGCAGTAATTCCTTTTCCCCTACGCTTCCGTTTTAGGCAAATACACTTGAAACTTTGTTCCTTCTCCTTCCTGGGAAATTACTTTTAGGTATCCACCTTCCAATGAAATAATTCTTCGGGAAAGGTATAACCCAATTCCTACTCCCGGCATCTGGCTTACCTTCTGACTTCGGTAAAATCTAGCAAAAATCTCCGCCTGTTCTTCCTTCGCAATTCCCATTCCATCATCTTCAATTTCAATCATAGAAAATAACTCATATTCTTTGACACGAATCCATACATTTCCTCCTGAATTCGTATATTTTATGGCATTGTCCAGAATATTTCCCACTGCCTCTAAAGTCCATTTTTCATCAAAAACTGCCCATATCTCATTCCATTCGGTATGTATCTTAATTTCTTTTTCCGCTGCTTTTTCCTGAAACATTTCAAAAAGCACCTTTATAAACTCACCCAAAGAATGCTTTTTACAATGCACTGTGATTAAGTCATTTTCAAGTCTAGAAATTTTTACCAGGGACTGAATCAGGAAATTCAGTTTTTCTGTCTGCTCCTCTATCCTATTTACCAGCTTTTTCTCTTCTTTTCCTAAGTTTTTCTCTGATAAATATTCCGTATATAACAAAAGATTTGCTATAGGTGTTTTGGTCTGATGACTTAAATCCGATACGGTCTGCTGGATTTGGTTTCGTTGTTCTTCTAAACGGTTTAAAGACAATTTACTTGCAGATAAAAAACGGGAAAGTTTTGCCTCAAATTTTGACAGTTTGCTTTCATCGTAAGTTTTTTCTTCATACTTTCCCGCAATGGCATCTTCCAGCATTCCATCAAGTTTTTTTAGTATCTGGTGCACTTTTACTATCAAATAAATGGCAAATACAGTCAGTCCGATTCCTATACTGATACAGATGACAGATATTGCATTCATAAAACTCCCCCTGTTCTTTTTTTATAATAGGCAACTACAAAGCTTATATCAAATGATTGAAAAGTTTCTATTGAAACACTTTCATATAAAATATTATCGTTTCACAATCACCTATTTTTTAATAAGTAATTACGAAACGATGAAAAAACTATTTATCCTGCTCATCCTGCTGCCAACGATAGCCAATACCATAAATCGTTTTTATGTAATTACCGCCTAGTTTACTTCGTAGTCTCCCTACCGTCACTGTTAAAGTGTTCTCGTCAACAGAGTCCCAACTATCCCAGATTTGATTAATAAGCTGGTTTCTCGTTAACGTCTGACCGGAATTCAGAAGCAACATGGCAAGCAATTCCTGTTCCACCTTACTAAGTGCAAGTTCGTCTCCATCCTTTTTATAAATTCTTTTTTCGATATCCAGATACAAGGAACCAATTTCAAATACTTTCGGATTTTGATTTCTGCGAATCAAAGAATGAACTCTTGCCCGCAAAATACCAATCCGGAAAGGTTTGGTTACATAATCATCTGCTCCCGCCTCGAACCCTAAGATTTCATCTTCTTCTGTGTCTTTGGCTGTCAGCATCAACACAGGCATGTTAAGTTCCTTTCGATGAATCCTACAAAATTCCAATCCATTTCCATCTGGTAGATTTATGTCCAAAATTAACAGCTGAAACGATTCCTTTTCGAGCAATTCTTTTCCTTTTTTTAAAGAAGAAGCAACTAAGGTTTCATACCCTTCTTCTTCCAAAACCATGGCAATGCCCTGAGCAAGTGCCACATCATCTTCAATAATCAGTATTTTCACCCTATCCCGCTCCTCTCATTAATATCATATTTTAGGCAATTGCAAAGCTACCACAACTTATATTAAGTGATTCATAAGTAACAAACCACCTATTTACAAGCTACTTCAATTGACCTATGAAAAACTATCTCGTAACCGTTCCACGATAGAACTTTTCTTCAATTTCTGATAACAAAATACCGGTATCAAAATTCCTAATAACATATATATCGGTAAAATAATTAAGAGTGGCAATATGGTCATTTTCGCTGTAAAGAACCATAATACACCAGATAATGCCTCCATCACAAACAGTTGCAATATTCCACTGATCAATATTGCTAATACAACCGATAAAATAGTGTAGAACGTACCTTCATATATCAGCATTCTCCGTAACTGTCCCCCTGTCATTCCCACTGATTGTAACATAGCAAATTCCTTTTTTCTACTATGAATTCCAGTTAAAATGGAATTAAAGAAATTTACCACTCCAATCAGTCCTATGATAAATGCCAAAATACTTCCTACCAAAAGGAACATATTACGGAAGGAAGAAAATTCCTCCTGATATTTTTGCTTGGATTCAAAATCATAATCTGTTTTATATTCTTCGGTATAGTTTTCTAAAAATTTCTGTATGTCTTCATTGGATTCTTCCGTAGTATTAAACATATAAGACATTACAAAATCGGAACCTGTATCTTTTCTATAAGTATCACTGTCTAACACAAAAAACATATTTCCAAAAGAACGGCTTGTCATAGGATATGGTATGATCACCTTAGCACAGACAGTGTAAGTAATATCTTTAGGATTTTCATATTCCCACCGGATATCTTCCGCCTTCGTATTTTCATTGATTTCTCCCCCGGTACTTGCATCATATCTTAAAATCCTATCATAATAACTGACTTTTATCTGTTCTCCCACTTCTACCTGGCAGGTATCCTCAATGGGTTTTCCATAATCATCTGCTTCTACCACCGCAATGATATAATGTTGGTCACGGTCTGCTACTTTTGTAATATCCCCTTCTAACACCTCTACATTCGCTAATGGGAATTCATCCATTCCATATATATTTATGCTTTCCGGGTAAAGTCCATTTTCATCCGCTTCCCTGCCACTCACAGTCATTTCCATCTCTCTGTCTTCATAATTCCAATAGGATTGTAAATCTTCTTCACTAAACCATCCCCCGGCAGAAGCTCCTATGTATATTCTCCCACTTTCTGTAATTCCTTCCATGGATTCCAATTCCCAGAGAACTTCTTCTTCTACACCATCAATCTCTTCATACTTAAAATAATTATTTTCTGCCACGATAAAATCGGAAACATAGAATTTTTGTGTGAATTTATCCATATCAAATCCTTTGGAAAAGGAGAACACCAAATAAAACAACACCGCTGACAAAGTAAGGGATAATACTACGGTTACGGTTTTCTTTTTATTTCTTCCTAGATTGGCAAATGCCATTTTTAGAATTCTGGCACTGCTGTCTCCACCCTTTGAGACTTTCTTTTTTATTTCCACGTGAGTAAATCTAAGGGCCTCCATTGGCAATACCTTCCCTGCGATTCTACCTGGTTTTTCACAGGAAAGAATTACGGTAAGCAAGGAAAACAAAGCTGCTCCAATAAAAATCAATGGATGGGTAGAAACCACCACTTTCTTCTGATTCATTTGTTCCATTATAACAGGCACCAACGCATTTCCCAGGAAAAATCCTATGATAAGCCCAATAGGAATGCCTATCACCGAAAACAGCATTGCCTGAATCCGAATCATTTTTTCAATCTGTTTTTTGGTGGTTCCAATGGTTTTTAATAATCCATAGTATTGAATGTCTTTTTGTACGGAAATTTGAAAAATATTATATATAATAAGGTATCCGGAAACTACTACCACCAAAAGAAGGACGGCAATTCCTGCCACTGTAAATCCGTTTTCGCCACTTCCCATCTGTGTGGTGATGTAGCCCCAGTTTATTCCGGTAGCAAGGTAATTATCTGCTTTTGGGTCCGTATTTTGGTATCCGTGATTTTCCAATAACTTTTCCAATTTTCCCTCAATATCGAACGAATTATGGAACATAATTCCCATTGACCATGCATTCTCTGTTTCCAAGGAATATTGTCCCAGGATTTCATGACAGTAACTTTCCGGCACTATTATCATAGAAGCTACAGAAGCTGAGTCAAATTCCCACCAGCCACACAGAGTAAAAGTATCTGTAATGGTATCCTCTATTCCTACACTGTAGGTAAGAGTAATTTCTCTTCCTAATTCCGGCTCTACGCCAAGAATCTCCAATGCCTTGGTATCCATAGCGATTTCCTTGGTTCCCTCTTTTGGAAGTGTACCTACCTCAGGCTCACTGTAATAGGTTTTCGCACAATTTTTATCCATATAACTGATTTCTGACTGAATTTTCTCAAATCCACCCTCTTCACAAAATCCCAAAAATAACCTTTTTCCTGAAAAATCAATCAGGGGATCCTTTTTTATTTCTTCGATTTGTTCTTTTGTAACATCTTTAATAGCCACATGGTCAAATCCCCCACTTTGACGGAAAGATTCTTCCTGAAAGGAATTAAGAATCGTTCCACCTATGGAGAAAATACTGGAAAAAAGAATCGTAGTAAGGGCAATGGCGATGACTGCCACCTTGTTTCTAGTCTGATTTACCTTAAGACTTCTTAAGGTCAGCTTCCAAATTAATTTTCGATTGTTTACCTGAAACATGGTTTACTCACCCCTTTTCTTAATTTTACCGTCTTCTATTTGTATGATTCTATCCGCTAACTGGGCAATTTCTTCGTTATGGGTAATCATCACAATGGTCTGGGAGAATTTTTCACTACTGATTTTAAACAAAGAAAGCACATCCTGACTGGTCTTGCTGTCTAAATTTCCAGTAGGCTCATCTGCCAAAATAATGGCTGGTTTTGTAGCTAAGGCTCTGGCAATGGCTACTCTTTGTTGCTGCCCTCCGGATAACTGGGATGGAAGATTATTAAGCTTAGACTCAAGGCCTAAGGTTTTTACAATTTCCTGTACATATTCCTTCTCTGGTTTATCTCCATCTAATTCAATCGGCAACACAATGTTTTCATAAACATTTAATACCGGTACTAAGTTATAACTTTGGAATACAAAACCGATTTTTCTTCTTCTAAAAATCGTAAGTTCCTCTTCTTTTAAGGAAAAAATGTCTTTTCCCCCTACATAAACTTTTCCGGAACTTGGTCTGTCTAAGCCTCCTAGCATATGTAACAATGTGGATTTTCCACTTCCGGATGTACCAACGATAGAAACAAACTCTCCCTCTTCCACCTTAAAATCCACACCATCTAAGGCATGAACCTCAGTATCCCCGGTTCCATATGTTTTTCTTAACTCCTTAGTTTCAAGTATGATCATTTTTATTTCCTCCTCAAAAATCTATAAACCTTAAACACTTAACCTCAATGATAGAATAAAACAAGAATCTTACGAGAAACTAACAAAAATAAAATAAATTGAAAATATAAAAAAAGCATTCAGACTTTTAACTCTAAATGCTTAGATACGTTATCCTCTAGCTACAATCATTATTTTTTATTCTAGTTATATTCAGAAAGTAACACTCCCTAGTTTCCCTTTTATACCCATTCCAAATATAGACAATATTAAAACTCCAAAAAACACCTGCACCGGATAAAAAAGCATCATGGATTCCGGTATCAGCATCGCCAGAATCGTCATAGCTCCTGCCGGTGGCAGGAATACTTCAAAAGTGAATAGATATACTATCATGAAAGAAATTGCAATTACTGCGGAAAGGGTTAATGGCAATCCAAGTAAAACGGTAATCGTATACCGGCAAAATACACCTGTAAAAGCACATAGTGTAATAAATGGGATGCCTTTCCTTATTCTCATCCATTGCTGATGTTTTATCTTCTTTTTATCATCCTCAGACACTGTTTCTTGAGCTTTTATCACCTTCTCATCTCGTTTGGTAATTTCCGTAAAGAACACCAACAAGGGAGGTGCAACGAAAAATCTCAAATCATATCCCATTCCAAAAACTATTACTGACAATAGTAACACGACGCCACTTCTAATAATGGATACTATTATCTCCTTCTGTATGTCTTTTTTTTCTGGTATGTATGTATTTTTTTCTTTGACACCAGTTTTTTCTAATACCAATCTTACCAAAATAATGGTTGCCGTCAAAATAAATGCTGCAAAAATATATACCGGTGTCTTAGTCTGCAACATAACCGGAAGCATAATTGCTGATATCATTGGTGCAAACGTCGTTTTAGAGCATAATAATATGATTTGACTTAAGGCATATGCAATAGAAAACTGTAGCCAAATGGGAACCGGGAGATATCGTACGATGCAAACCCCACTTATGGCACAAAATCCTATTAATATAAATATTCTCCTATAATTTGTTTTCCATGATAACTTCGGTGCTAAAAAAATTCCTATAGCAAGAGCCGTAACCTCCGGAAATATAATTTCTTTTTCGCCAAAAAAATCTGAAAAGAATATCATCCCAGCCACTATCAAAAGTGTACATAAAATAGATATTCTGTTGCTGTTGATTCCCTCTTTGATTCTTTTTGATGTTTCTATTATGATATTTTTCTTCATGTTAAATCCTTTTCATTTCTTAAATATCTGTACGTCTTATCTGTCATACACAATCCTTAGAAATCCCCGAATCGACGAAAAACTCTTCTGTTTTGTCTGTAGTCTTTGATTATAAGGCAATGTTTTCTTTTCATAATATTTTTCCTTGCTTACGTTTCTAATCATACTTTAAAGTGAAATGGTATTGGGGAACAGGTTGTTATTCATCGCTTACTGTGTTATCACATATCTTTTAGTAAAAACAATATCATATATATAGGTTTTAATTTTAATGTACCAATTTTCCCAACATCCTTTTGTGACAGAAGGAAACGTTCGCCCACATGCTTGGAGTACTTTAATTCGAAGCTATCAATCGATTTATGATTATTTATTGCAGCCGATTTCACTTCTATCGGAATCACCTTATTCTTTGACGTAACCAAAAAGTCTACTTCAAACGAATGTGTGCTTCCCTCTTTTTTCCATGTATGGTAATACAAATCTCTTCCACTTGCTTTTATTGCCTGTGCCACTACATTTTCGTATAGATATCCCAAATCTGCAGTTAATGTATCGCTCAAGAGTTTCTTATAAATATCTTCTATACCATTCTGAGAATCATTAAAAAGCATTGTAGTAAACAATCCTATATCCGACAAATATAATTTAAAGCAGTTCATATCTTTTGTCTGTGATAGCGAAACACTAGGATTCAACACGTTATAGCAAGGCAGTACAAGTCCGGATTCAATCAATTCAAAAAGTCTCTCCTCATCCTTTCGCGTTTTTTGTTTTCCGGTTGCTGTTGTTATTGCATAATGCTTCTTCTTCGCTGCAAGTTGACATGGAACAGATTTGTACATATCCGTTATTCTACCGGATGCATCAATTTTCTTTAAATCATCATAATATAACTCCAATATTTCACGCTTTACTTTATCTACAGCTTCAAAATTATTTGTTGCAACATAACATTCTACTGCCTGTGGCATTCCTCCAACCGCCATATATATACGAAAATCTCTCATCGCACTACGATTAGCCGCATTACCAATTTCAATGTTGCTCTTATATGCCATATTCAGAACATTAGGATTGCCTCCCGTCGCCCACATGAATTCTTCATAATCCATCGGATATACGTGAATTTTATGTTCCTCCGACGGAATCAGAATGTCTTTCACATTCTTCTTTATTGATATCAAAGAACCGGTTTCAATATAATCATATCTCCCATCCTTTACAAGGTGTTTAATAGCTTGTCTCGCCTTGGGAAACAACTGAATTTCATCAAATATAATAACTGATTTTCTTTCGTAAAGTTCTACGCCGGTTTCTAGCTGCAATCTTAAAAAGAAACGGTCAAGCTTGGAAATGTCATCAAAAATGTCCATCACTTCCTTACTGGCATTCGAAAAATCAATCAGTATATATGAATCGTATTCATTACGAGCAAATTCTTCTGCTATTGTTGTCTTTCCGACACGTCTTGCCCCTTCAAGCAAACATGCATACTTCCCATCCCATTCTTTTTTCCATGCCAAGAGTTCTTCATATACTTTTCTTTTAAACATTATTTTCACCTTCCATCTATTGATATTATTATGATGATACTTCTTTTTATACATTCTATCGAAAAAATATAATTATTTCAATATATAGAATACAGAAAAGTATATTTTCTTCAATATTTAGAACTTTAAATAATATATTTTCTTCAACATTTAGAACTTTAAATAATATATCTTCTTCAATATTCAGAACTTTAAATAATATATTTCTTTCAACACTCAAGGCTGTAAATAATATTTTTTTTCAATATCAAGTTAATTAATATGAAACAATCAAAAAATCAGAGCAACGAGTGAGCTTACATTTAAACCACACTCTGATCATAAACCCACCTCAATCTACTAAACTACCTAATTCAGTATTTCTTCTTACTTTTAAATCTGTTCTTTACAATTTCCTCCTCTGAGTTATCCAAATATTTCAACAATATATTTGCATCCTCAGTCTTTCCATAATCACCGATACCTAAGATACAAATCTGTCTTTACGAAGTCCTTGCTTTACTTTTTCTAAATTTTGTTTTTATTTTCGACCAAATGACAAAAAGAAATATAATATTGACAAATAGCAATTTATCTAACTGATAAGACTTTTTGTTTTCATCTATCATTCTTTTTCGTCATTACCTCTTTCTAGACTTGGCTTTCAAAAAATCTTGAAGTTTTGGACCTGCATTTGAATTTGAAATCTCCTCTCCCGTATCCACTTAGCCTTGTTATGTAATTTAATCAAGCATTAAACACTTTTTCCAAAAGCTGTAACACCTCATCCAATTCCATATCAAGCCCAATATTCTTCATATTGATACGTTCTTCCGGCATTCTTTCTATAAACTGTCTAACATCATCCTTTACTGCCTCCGGTGTGTTAATTACCTCATCCGGATTTATTACATTCATCAAACGGAACACATCATTTTTATGCTTTTTGATATCGGCTGAATTCACATGCTCACCTACACTTTTTCGTCTGCAAAGGTCTAACCATGCCCTCATCTTAAATGGAATCAGATGCTCCGCTCCAAGAACTCCGACACCATTCACTACTTTTCTTCCACTCATCATAAACTCGTAGTAGTCATCATTCAACATAATTGCTGAAAGACTGGATACTTCATCTGAAATATGTAATGGAGTAATTATCATATCACTCTCGTGTAACTGATACCCCGGATCTTTTGAAAACAGTTCAATCATTATCGGATAATTAGGATTCTGTGGCTCCGTAAATCGGTAAAAATGCATCTTTTCAGAACTTTTCCAACCACATCTGTATGCACCATCCTTAATAAATTTCCATAATGTTTCCCCAAATTCTTCAAATCTGTTTTCAATCAGCAAAATCATATCAATGTCTCTGGTTGCCCGGAAATCAAGGTTTGCTTTATTCATCAAAATATCACAGGCCGTACCACCGATAATTGTATAGCAATCCTCATACCCCTTAAATGCTTCCCTAAAAACTTCCAATCCTATTACCATTTGTATTCCTCCATAATCTCCTCAATCTGCATTTCCACTCGTTCATCTTCCACATCCTTAAGGCTTTGTACCAATGACACAATATCTACCATTTCATTAGATTTGTATACTAACGGATTATATTTCCATAATTCAATTTCCACATAATCACTATTTGTCATAAGCTTCGGCTCTACTATAGCCTCTTGAGGAATGTCTTTCAGCAGCTTCTTATCCATTGCATAAACCGTAAATTTCGGATAATTCAACATACTCTTTTTTGCCAATGCTGTTTCACCGGCAAAAGGTAGGTCCATGTCAAAATATTTAAGATTCACATAAATTTTCTTCTGGACTGGTGACTGCAAATATCCACACGAAAGCTGATACAGTTCTTTTCCAGTTGCTACAGACTTAATTACTTTACATGTCCCTTCCTTTCGACTTTCCACCAAACCAAGTTCCTTTAACTCCTGTACAGCCCTACTAACATTCATGGCTGACATATTAAGGTATTCTGCTATCTCTGACTGACTCTTTTCTTCATGCTTCTTTTGATAAATAAAATATAAAAGCAAAAATTGTGTTGCAGCAGATATTTTTTCAACTTTTTTTCTCTTGCCTGCACAAAATTCCTTCAGGCTCATTCCTAATTCCGGCACATAAACTTGCGAATTTGGTACAATAAATGGAATTTTATTTTTAATCAACGCGTTCCTTTGATAAGTTGAAATAGCATCCAGCCACAGTATAACTGACATTTCTGCATATTTTTCAATTTCCTTCATTTCTTTTTCAAAACCAGAGACATTAAAATTATCAGAATTATTCTTCATTAAAACACTCTGCATATTTCCCATAGAAAGTACAAAATACTCTCGCTTATTACGCAAATAAAGCGGTAGTTTGCTCTTACCATCCCAGTTTTCAATTTTAACGCTTAACCCGAATATCTCAGCCAAATATTTTTTCATAGAAAACACCTTTTAACATTTTTATTTTATACTAACATATACTTTGTTAGTATTCAATATTTTTGTTAAAATCAAAAATATAATCCAAATCACAATTCCTAAATTTCTGATCCTTTCTTCCAAAGTGTAAACAAGCAGATATTCACCTCTGTCTTTTTATTTTTAGAAAGGCATTTACATGAAAAAGAAAACAAATATATAGAATAAAACAAAGAATAACATCACTGTGAAAATACTGATTTTAAACATTCGCCTATTGACGGATGAAAAGTGGAACTGGTTAGCATATAAGAATTGTATCAAAAGAAATGTGGTGATTTCTTGAAGTGTAAAACTGATATTATAAAATATTATAAAAAATGAATCGTCGTTACACTAGAACCGTATAAATAAGAAACTGCTACTCTATTTTGATAACGATCTTTTTTATACTTAATACTTAAATTTGTGTGCTACGTGGTAAAATTTAGGGCTATCGCAGAACATTTAGAACCACGATAGCCCTTGATTTTACGTCATTTATTAAAATTTACCAGCGTCTGCTGCTTCCTGGATAGAAACTGCAACTGCTACTGTCATACCAACCATTGGGTTGTTACCAGCACCAATTAATCCCATCATTTCTACGTGAGCAGGAACGGATGAAGAACCAGCGAACTGAGCATCTGAGTGCATACGTCCCATAGTATCTGTCATACCATAAGAAGCAGGACCAGCTGCCATGTTATCTGGGTGAAGAGTACGTCCTGTACCACCACCGGAAGCTACTGAGAAGTATTTCTTTCCTTGTTCGATACATTCTTTCTTATAAGTACCTGCAACTGGATGTTGGAATCTGGTAGGGTTTGTTGAGTTACCAGTGATAGAAACGTCAACACCTTCCTTATGCATGATAGCAACACCTTCACATACATCGTTAGCACCGTAGCAGTTTACTTTTGCACGAAGACCTTCAGAGTATGCTTTTCTAGATACTTCATTTACAGTGTTTGTATATGGATCATATTCTGTTTCTACGAATGTAAATCCGTTGATACGAGAAATGATTTGAGCTGCGTCTTTACCAAGACCGTTTAAGATAACACGTAATGGTTTTTGACGAACCTTGTTTGCCTTTTCAGCAATACCGATTGCACCTTCAGCAGCTGCGAAAGATTCGTGACCTGCTAAGAATGCGAAACATTCTGTTTCTTCTTCTAATAACATCTTTCCAAGGTTACCATGTCCAAGACCTACCTTACGAGTATCTGCAACAGAACCTGGGATACAGAAAGCCTGAAGACCTTCACCGATTGCAGCAGCAGCGTCAGCAGCTCTCTTGCAACCTTTCTTAATCGCGATAGCTGCACCTGTAATATAAGCCCAGCATGCATTTTCGAAGCAGATTGGCTGGATGTTCTTTACCATAGTGTAAACATCTAAACCTGCATCTTTTGTAATTTTTTCAGCTTCTTCAAGAGAAGCGATTCCATAACTGTTTAAAACTGCATTGATCTGATCAATACGTCTTTCATATGATTCAAATAAAGCCATTATAGTTTCCTCCTCTTTCTCTATTTCACTTCTTCATCTGTTCTAGGGTCAATAATCTTAACAGCGTCATCAACACGTCCGTATTGTCCGCAAGCTTTTTCGTAAGCAGTGTTAGGATCATCACCTTTCTTGATGAAGTCTGTCATCTTACCAAGGCTAACGAATTTATATCCGATGATTTGGTTATCAGCATCAAGAGCGATACCAGTAACATAACCTTCAGCCATTTCTAAGTAACGAGGACCTTTCTTAAGCGTACCATACATAGTACCAACCTGAGAACGTAATCCTTTTCCTAAATCTTCAAGACCTGCACCGATTGCAAGACCATCTTCAGAGAATGCACTTTGAGTACGTCCGTAAACGATCTGTAAGAATAATTCTCTCATTGCTGTATTAATCGCATCACAAACTAAGTCAGTGTTTAATGCTTCAAGGATAGTTCTACCTGGTAAAATTTCAGCTGCCATAGCTGCTGAGTGAGTCATACCAGAACATCCGATAGTTTCTACTAATGCTTCCTGAATGATACCTTCTTTTACATTTAAAGATAACTTACAAGCACCTTGCTGTGGAGCACACCAGCCAATACCGTGTGTAAAACCAGAGATATCTTTAACATCTTTTGCTTTCACCCATTTTGCTTCTTCTGGGATAGGTGCACAACCGTGATTAACGCCTTGTGCTACAGTACACATTTTTTCAACTTCA
>JBGVLX010000127.1:0-3785 GCA_045124495.1 Lachnospiraceae bacterium | reverse complement strand
GACTTCGGCCTGTTCGCATTGGCTGTTTTATTCTTTGGACTGTTGATTCCTTACATCAAACACTATTATCTATTGGAAAATGGAGTCCAGAAGCTTTACACCTATTATGACCAGATTCAGCAAAAACATTTTCAAAGTTTTACATAAAAATAGTGACAGGTATCTCAATCCATTGAACAACATTTTCATAGTTTTGCATAAAATAGTGACAGGTATCTCAATCCATTGAACAACATTTTCATAGTTTTGCATAAAATAATGACAGGTATCTCAATCCATTGAACACGCCTTTTTCCCTCCATCATGTATATAACCGAAAAAGACTGTGGAATGGTAAATATTTTAATTTATAACTAAAAAAATAGGGCCGTCGCACCAAGAAAAAATCACAAGATATGAAATATTTTTTTAACTCATATCCTGTAGAATTTTTTCTGAATGCCACAGCCCTATTTTTAATCCTACGTAACTGTTCACACGTGAACAGTTACAATTCTACAATGTTTCCGGTTCTTCGTATTCTACGCCGAACGTTTCTACTGTTATGGTTTCGATTCTCTGGTCTGTCATAGGACGGTCTGCAAAATTAGTCGGTGTTTCCGCAATCTTATCTACCACTTCAATTCCTTCGATAACCTTACCAAAAGTCGCATAATCTCCATCTAAATATGGATAATCCACATGCATAATGAAGAATTGGGAACCTGCGGAATCAGGATGTTTCGCTCTCGCCATGGAAAGAACTCCTCTGGTATGCTTTAACTCATTATTAAAACCATTGTTAGCAAATTCCCCTTTAATGTGATATCCGGGACCTCCGGTTCCATTTCCTTCCGGGCAACCTCCCTGAATCATAAAATTAGGGATGACACGGTGGAAAATCAATTCATTATAATATCCCTTTTTGATCAAAGAAATAAAATTCTTTACTGTATTCGGAGCAATGTCTGGATAAAGTTCTGCCTTCATCACATCTCCTGTAGTCATAGTAATGGTTACAATAGGATTTTTTTGTTCCATTTTTCATATCTCCTTTTAAAATAATAATTTGTTTTAGGCGTTTGCGAAACCTATAATATTCTATATGAAAGTGATTCAAAAGAATCAAAACACCGCAGGCACGCTTTCGCTGCGTTCGGCTCGTAGCGGTACTAAATTGACGACTAGTCGCTCATTAAGTACCGACGGCCGAACAAGCGCCTGCTTATGTACTTGTTTCTTTTGAATCACTTAATATATGTTTTGGTAGTTTCGCAATTATCGATATATTCTCATAGATTATATACATCTTTCTGCAACAGTTAAATGATATCACAAAACCACTCACGACTCAAGGGACTTTTCCCAATCCTTACTAAATCATGAAACAAAAATAATGCATAAAATAATGTAAAGACGCAAAAAAATAATTACATTTTATATAATTTATTTGCTTTTCAATTTGCTTTTCAATTTTCTTTTCAATTTTCTTTTCCATCTATTAATACATATAATAATGCAAAAATACAAAAATCAATTACACTTTTTGTAATTTATTTACTTTTCAATTTTCTTTTCCACTTATATTTGTCACAAATTTTCCTTCTGCGGTTATTTTTTACTCACACTACCAACATTTTTTGCGTTTTTTTTCGGTACATTCTACCTTTTTCTCACAAAAATGTTATACTTTACTATGGAACTGCCATTTATAGATATAATGGGCTTTTCTACTATTGATGTCTGAAAACCAGACATTTATATTATATGAAATCAGGTAATTTTGCACCTCAAAATGGCAATAATAAAAACGGAAGTTGCTATTTACATGGAATAGTAACCGATTGAATCTTGATAATCTTTAAACTGATTCAAAATTTACTAATCCTTGATATCCGCAACCTACTTCTACGAATACCTGATAAAAAACTTTCAAAGGAGATGATTCAATGCCAGCATTTAAAGATGAAATTCGTGGCACATGGTATGTAAAATTTTATTATAAAGATTGGCAGGGAGTCAAAAAGCAGAAATTTAAACGTGGCTTCCCTTCCAAAAAAGAAGCGCAAAACTTTGAACGAAAATTTTTGGAAGAAAAAAGCCAGGATATTAATATGACCTTTCAAATTCTTAGTGACATTTACTTTAAAGACATGAAAGAACGTTTAAAATCCTCTACTCTGCATAGCAAAAAACATATATTTGACACAAAACTGCTTCCTTACTTCGGTTATATGTCCGTTAGTGACATCCAGCCTATGGACATACGAAACTGGCAAAATGAATTAATGAAACAAAATTATTCAAAAACCTATTTAAAAAATGTAAACAATCAACTTACTGCCATTTTAAATTATGCAGTCAGGTATTATGGACTCAGAAAAAATCCTTGCCATCAGGCGGGAAGTATCGGAAAAAACAAGGCAGATGAAATGAATTTCTGGACAAGAGAAGAATTCGAACAATTTATACAATCCGTTACTGATAATGAAAATGCACGTATGAGTTTTATGGTATTATACTGGACCGGCATGCGGGAAGGAGAGCTTTTCGCATTGACGCCGGAAGACATTGATTTAAAAGAGAAAAAATTAAGAATTAATAAAACTTATCAGAGGCTGCACGGACAGGATATTATTACCTCTCCCAAGACAACAAAAAGTAATCGTATCGTTCCGCTTCCTTCCTTTTTGTGTGATGAATTAAGAAACTATATTCTATACCGGAATGCAACAGATACCGATCGCCTCTTCCCTTTTACAAAAAATTACTTATCCCGCGCCATGACACATTATTGCGATATATCTCAGGTAAAACGTATCCGGGTACATGATATTCGCCACAGTCACGTCAGTCTGCTAATAAATCTTGGCTTTTCCCCATTGATTATAGCAGAACGTGTAGGACATGAAAAAGTTGCAACTACCTTGAACACATATTCCCATTTATTCCCACACCAGCAAGAAGTTCTCATTGCAGCTTTAGAAGAACTAGGGAGCTAACGTCATATACATTCTAACCCATAACAATTAAGGATAACAATTAAGAGCGTGCATTGTTTCGGCTGAATTTTGTTACTATGTAGGGGACGCATTTAGAAAAGTTTCTATAGGAAATGGGTATTTTTTTAACATATCCAGCCATATCTTGCAACTTTTTTCTTAGTACTCCCCTACTTCTGAAATACGATAATATTATAATATTAGGATCCAAAGATAGTTTATCCCCTAATATCTACCAATCACTCCACACCTTGTACTCCAGCGATTCCAAAACATTCAACCTCCACCCTATTCAGGCTACCGATTCCGAACATCTCCCGATGATTCCAAACATTTTCCGATGATAACGAACATTTCCGATGATTACGATATTCTTTGTAGCTTTTCACTATGATTACGAACAACTGTTTTAAGTACAGATATATCCTGTTTCATGTCATCAAAATCATTCTCATTCTTTAATACTGTTTTATATGCCGAAACGTAACATTCTTCTATCATTTGTAAACTTGGCAAAATACTGTTTTCCTGAGCCACCTCTATTCTCAATATTCTTGGAAGAACTTCTTTTTCCACTGTTACCTCTACCTCTTCCAATCCCGTTTCTACATTCTCCAGACGTGGCAATACTTCTTCTTTTATTGTTATTTCTACATTCTCTAGACGTGGCAGTACTTCTTCTTTTATTGTTGTTTCTACATCTTCCAATCTTGTTTCTACATTCTCTAGACGTGGCAGTACTTCTTCTTTTATTGTTGTTTCTACATCTTCCAATCTTGTTTCTACATTGTCCAGGCGTGTTTC
>JBGVLX010000126.1:0-13349 GCA_045124495.1 Lachnospiraceae bacterium | reverse complement strand
TATCTTTATGATAACAAAGAAAAAGAGGTATATCAAAAGGACATAGAAAAACACTTTCATATTGGCCGTTCTACAGTTACCGCCATTATCAAAACTATGGAGAAAAAAGGTTATATCAGCCGGACTTCCGTAGAAAATGATGCCAGATTAAAGCGGGTGATTTTAATGCCAAAGGGTGAAGAGGCGCATCAATCCATAGACAGTGCGATTCGGGAGGCAAATCTGAAAGTGATAGAGGGAATTACAGAAGAGGAAGTAGAAACTCTGTATCAGATTATAAAAAAAATAAGGGAAAACTTTGGGTAACAGGATACCACCAAAAGGTCATTTTTTTACAGTCAAAGTACACTGAAAGAAAAATTGTCTTTGAAATTAGGAAGTATCAAAAAAATAATTCCCAGAATGGAGGTAAAAATGCATCAGGTAAAAAGAATTTTAAAAGAAGTAAAGGAATATAAGGCTTCTTCTATTGCCACACCTATATGGATGCTGATAGAAGTTGTCAGTGAAACCACGATTCCTTTTCTTATGGCATCCATTATTGATAAAGGTGTGAATGCCGGTGATATGAATCATATTTTGAAAATTGGTGCGCTTATGATTTTAGCAGTAGCCATTGGATTTTTGGGCGGTGTCCTTGGAGGAGTTTATGGTGCCAAGGCATCTACCGGTCTTGCCAAGAATTTAAGAGAAAGCATGTTTAGCAGAATTCAGACTTTTTCGTTTTCTAATATTGATAAGTTTAGCACCGCAGGTCTGGTAACCAGACTTACCACAGATGTAACCAACGTACAAAATGCCTATCAGATGATTTTACGTTTAGCAATGAGAGCACCGGCAAGTATGATTTGTGCTTTGGTTATGGCATTTATGATAAATGGAAGATTAGCTTCGATTTATTTAATTGCTTTGATTATTCTGGCATTTATTATTGGATTTATTATTAAGAAGGCAATGCGTACCTTTCAAGAGGCATTCCCAAAGTATGATGCTTTGAATGCATCGGTACAGGAAAATGTATCTGCCATTCGTGTAGTAAAGGCTTATGTAAGAGAAGAAGAAGAAACTAGTAAATTTCATAAAGCCAGCGAAAATATTTATAAGATTTTCGTGAAAGCAGAAAACAATGTTATTTTAAATCAGCCGGTCATGCAGCTTACAGCATATACTTGTATTATTCTGATTAGCTGGATTGGGGCAAAAATGATTGTTTCAGATTCACTTTCTACAGGTGAATTAATGAGTCTTTTGACCTACTGTATGAATATTTTGATGAATCTTATGATGGTTTCCATGATTTTTGTTATGGTATCCATGAGTACTGCAAGTATCAAACGTATTTCAGAGGTTCTGGAGGAAGAAAGTGATTTACATAATCCGGAAGAACCGGTATATGAAGTGGAAAATGGAAGCATTGAATTTAAAAATGTTACCTTTGCATACAAGGATGGAGCAGAAGAGCCGATTTTAAAAGATATTAATCTTAGCATGAAATCCGGAGAAACCATTGGAATTATTGGTGGAACCGGTAGTGCCAAGACCAGTCTGGTAAATTTAATCAGTCGTTTGTATGATGTAAACCAAGGTGAAGTAATAGTAGGTGGAAGAAATGTAAAAGAATATGACATGGAATCCCTTCGTAATCAGGTATCCGTGGTATTGCAGAACAACGTATTATTTTCCGGGTCTATCTATGAGAACCTTCGTTGGGGAGATAAGGAAGCTACGGAGGAAGAGTGCAAAAGAGCCTGTGCCCTTGCCTGTGCTGACGAGTTTATCAGTCGCTTCCCGGATGGATACAATACCCACATTGAGCAAGGCGGTACCAATGTATCTGGTGGACAAAAGCAACGTCTTTGTATCGCCAGAGCATTGCTGAAGAAACCGAAAATTCTGATTTTAGACGATTCCACCAGTGCAGTGGATACTGCAACAGATGCTAAGATTCGTAAAGCATTCCGGAATGAAATTCCGGATACTACAAAGATTGTGATTGCCCAGCGTATTTCTTCCGTTCAGGAAGCAGATCATATCATTGTTCTGGATAATGGTATGGTAAATGGCTTTGGTACGCATGAAGAATTGCTTGCAAGTAATGAAATTTATCGTGAAGTATACGAATCCCAGACAGAGGGTTCAGGAGATTTTGACTCGAAGGAGGGAATGTAATATGGCAGGACCAATGGGACCAGGTCAAAGAGGGCCAAGAGGACCAAAACCGAAAATTGAAAACCCTGGAAAATTATTTGTAAGGGTAATGAAGTATGTATTTCGCTATTACAAAGTGCATTGTATCATTGTGCTGATTGGCATTTTATTAGGCGTATTTGCCAGTTTACAGGGTATGCTTTTTACCAAGAATCTGATTGATGACTATATTACTCCATTTTTGTTAACAGATAATCCTGACTTTGGCCCCTTAGCCAAGGCAATTGGAAAAGTGGCTGTATTTTATCTGATTGGTGCGGCTTCAACTTATACTTATGCCAAGATTATGGTTATCGTAACTCAGGGAACTTTAAAACAGATTCGAAATGAATTGTTTGAACATATGCAGAAACTGCCAATTAAGTATTTTGACACCCATGCTCATGGTGATATTATGTCGATATTTACCAATGATATTGATACTTTAAGGCAAATGCTTAGCCAGAGTATTCCACAGATGATTAACAGTGTAGTAACCATAGTTGGTGTTTTTGTCAGCATGTGTTTTTTAAGCCTTCCACTTACAGGAGTGACCTTAATCATGGTAGTGATTATGTTTACTGCTGCAAAATTCATTGTAGGAAAAAGCAGTCGGTATTTTGTGGAACAGCAAACGAATCTAGGGACCGTAAATGGCTATATTGAAGAAATGATGAATGGTCAAAAAGTGGTAAAAGTATTTTGTCATGAAGAAGAAAGCAAAGAAAGATTTAAAGAATTAAATAATAAGTTATGTGAATGTGCAAACCGTGCCAATAAATTTGTAAATGTTATGGGACCGGTAAATGGGCAGTTAGGACATCTAAGTTATCTTCTTTGTGCCATTGTAGGTGGACTTTTAGCACTTTCTGGAAACAGCAGTTTAACCCTTGGAGGATTGGCAAGTTTCTTGGCTTTAAATAAAAGTTTCAGTATGCCAATCAATCAGGTATCCCAACAGTTTAATGCTGTAGTAATGGCTTTGGCAGGAGCAGATAGAATCTTTAAACTTATGGATGCCGAAGTAGAGCTAGATGAAGGATATGTAACTTTAGTCAATGCCAAAGAAGTGGATGGTAAACTTACAGAAACGAAGGAAAGAACCGGAAGATGGGCATGGAAGCATGTACATCAGGCAGATGGAAGTGTGGATTATGTAGAACTGTTAGGTGACGTGGTATTTGATGGCGTTGATTTTGGTTACAATGATGAAAAGATTGTTTTACATGATGTAAAATTATTTGCCACACCAGGACAGAAAATCGCTTTCGTAGGTTCCACAGGTGCAGGAAAAACCACCATTACTAACCTGATTAACCGTTTTTATGATATTCAGGACGGTAAAATCCGTTACGATGGAATCAATATTAATAAGATTAAAAAGAGTGATTTACGTCGTTCCTTAGGTATCGTTCTTCAGGATACCCATTTGTTTACAGGAACCATTAAGGATAATATCCGTTTTGGTAAACTGGATGCCACAGAAGAAGAAATTATCGCAGCAGCAAAACTTGCCAATGCAGACAGTTTTATTCGTAAACTTCCGGATGGGTACGATACCATGCTGGTAGGAGATGGGGCAAACTTAAGTCAGGGACAAAGACAGTTGCTTGCCATTGCCCGTGCTGCCATTGCAGACCCACCGGTATTGATTCTGGATGAAGCCACTTCTTCCATCGATACCAGAACAGAGCGAATTGTACAGGAAGGTATGGATAAGTTAATGCACGGAAGAACCACTTTCGTAATCGCCCATAGACTTTCTACCGTTAAGAATTCAGATTGTATCATGGTATTAGAACAAGGAAGAATCATTGAACGAGGAACTCATGAAGAGTTACTGGAAGAAAAAGGTAAGTATTATCAGCTTTATACCGGTAATTCCATTGGTGCGTAAATATTATCAGCTTTATACTGGTAATTTGATTGGTGCGTAAATATTATCAGCTTTATATCGAGAATTCGATTGGTGTGTAAATATTATTAACTTTATTCCAGTAATTTCGTTAATGCTTAAGTACGTTCAATTTTATATCAGTAATAGGAACAGTGCATAAATGTAGAAGAATATTTTAAGGAAGGCAGCCGTAATGGCTGCCTTTTGAAATGTCATATTTGCAAAAACAAAAATGAAAAACTGTTGTTTTTTGGCTGCATGTGTGATACAATATCGTTACGGAAAGTACCCATGACAGGGTGTGGTAGCCTCCCGGTTTTGAAACTGGTTCGCCAGAATACATAAGAGGGAGGTGATGTTTATGACAGCATATGAAACTATTATGGTTTTCTTAGGAATATTGTCTTTATTGACATCCTTTGGCGGCTTAATCATAGCATTGCTTACCTTTCTCGATAAGAGAAATAAGCGAAAATAAAAATGCCTCTCCTGTCGGCCAACAGGGGAGGCACCTCTTGGTAAGAGGTAAATAAACCTTCGCTGGGAGCATCCACTTTGGAGTGGGTGCTTTCCACTTATATAATTATAATAACATTGTAATTGACATATTGCAAGTATATTTAAAATAAAAATGATATTTTAAGATGAGAATTCTGTTACTGTCCACACAGTAAGCTGGTACATGTGGTTAGAATACGTAATAGTATAATTCAAGGGTTGGTTTTAAGCTTCGTGAAGCGATTTTGCTTTAAAGAATCGAGTGATACAATGCAGGAGGGTGAGATATAAATATCTTGACATATATATAATGGTACGTTACAATACAAGTACAGAAAACTGTACTTGACATAAGGAGGTGTATGATTATGTTTGCTGTGAATTATACAAATTTGCGTGACAATATGAAAACATATATGGACAAAGTGACTGATGATTATGAAACTATGATTGTAACAAGAAAGAATAATAAAAATATTGTTATGCTTTCTGAAGAATCATATAATAATCTTATTGAAAATGCTTATATTATGGGGAATAAAGCAAATTATGACTGGATAATGGAATCGAAAGAGCAGTTAGAGAAGGGAAATGTTTCTGTACAAGATTTGATCGAGGTGGATGCCAATGAATAAAGTGTTTACAGAAAATGGATGGAAAGATTATATTTATTGGCAAACGGAAGACAGAAAAACATTAAAAAAGATTAATCAATTGATAGAAGATATATGTAGAAATGGAAATGAAGGGATTGGGAAACCGGAGCCATTAGCAGGGAATTTGGCTGGGTTTTGGAGTAGAAGGATTAATGACAAGGATAGATTAATATACAAGATTGATGAAGAATGTATATATATTTTGGCTTGTAGGTATCATTATGGTGAAAGGTAGCACAATGCTACTGCTATACTTGTGAAATAAAAAATGTCCCTCCTGTTGGCAAACAAGAGTGGCACCTCTTAACAAGAGGTAAATAAACACCGTTGGGAGCATCCACTTTGGAGTGGGTGCTCTTAATATATGTCATTACAATGACATTGCATTTAGGGTATTTCAGTTTTTTTCGTCAAGTTTTGGTTTAGTTTTTTGGAAGAAAAATTCTTGCATTATTCAAAAGACATGTTATACTTAGAAAAAAAGGGTGCTCATGTAGATGGGCTGAGAGTAAGCGGATGCTTTAAACCTGTGACCTGATTTGGATAATGCCAACGTAGGGAAATATAGAACGTGTGATGCACGTAACCTGCTTTAGGAATGCTAGAGGCATTCTTATATTTCGCAGGGGAAGAATGGATTTTGGTACCTGAAAACAGGTGCCTTGATTTGTTCGATATAAAACAGGGAAAAGCTAAAGTGAATTCATTCATTTTAGCTTTTTCTTTTATGTGGTGTGGGAAGGGGAAAGCGATGTTGACTTCTAAGTGCCTATTATTTTGCAAACATGAGAGGTAAAGCAGGAGGAAATATGATTTATGAGAAATTATACAACACAAATGGATGCTGCCAGAAAAGGTATCATTACTCAAGAAATGAGAGTAGTTGCAAAAAAAGAATACCGCACGGAAGAAGAAATTCGAGATCTTGTTGCGAAGGGGCAGGTCGCAATTTGTGCCAATAAGTTGCATACATGCATTGACCCAAATGGTGTTGGTTCGATGCTGCGCACTAAAATAAATGTCAATCTAGGTGTATCTCGTGACTGTAAGGATTACGACATTGAAATAAAAAAGGTTATGGCTGCTGTCAACATGGGGGTAGATGCTATTATGGACCTTTCTTCTCATGGAAATACCCAGCCCTTTCGTCAAAAACTCATAAGGGAGTGCCCATCCATGATTGGTACTGTTCCGGTTTATGATAGTGTAATTCATTATCAGAGAGACTTAGCAACACTTACCGCAAAGGATTTTATTGATGTAGTTCGTTTACATGCGAAAGACGGAGTGGATTTTGTTACGCTTCATTGTGGTATTACACGTAAGACGGTTGAGCAGATTAAAAAGCATAAGAGAAAAATGAACATTGTGTCTCGTGGGGGATCTCTTGTTTTTGCGTGGATGAGTATGACAGGGGAAGAAAATCCTTTCTATGAATACTTTGATGAAATTCTTGAAATCTGCCGTGAATATGATGTAACGATATCTCTCGGAGATGCTTGTCGTCCCGGTTGTCTTGCCGACGGAAGCGATGTGTGTCAGATTGAAGAACTTGTTCGTCTTGGGGAGCTGACTAAGCGTGCTTGGGAAAAGGATGTTCAGGTTATGGTAGAAGGTCCAGGACATATGCCAATGGATCAGATTGAAGCGAATATGAAACTACAGCAGACAATTTGTATGGGGGCTCCGTTCTATGTTCTTGGTCCTATTGTTACGGACATTGCTCCCGGATATGACCATATTACTTCTGCTATTGGAGGTGCAATTGCTGCTTCTGCTGGTGCTGCTTTCCTTTGCTACGTCACACCCGCTGAACATCTTGCATTACCTAACATAGATGATGTAAAGCAAGGTATTATCGCAGCAAAAATCGCGGCTCACGCAGCAGATATTGCAAAGAAAGTTCCACATGCAAGAGATCTTGATGATGCGATGGCAGAAGCCAGACGTACTTTTGATTGGGAAAAACAATGGGAATGTGCGATTGACCCCGAAACAGCAAAGGGTATTCGTAATGACAGAGCACCAGAACATGAAGACAGCTGTTCTATGTGTGGTAAATTCTGTGCTGTTAGAAGTATGAATAAGGCACTGAATGGTGAGTATATTGATGTTTTGTAAGAAGATGCACGGAAGGGATATCCATTAAAATCATTGTGATTCTAAAAATGAACTGACATAAACAGGAGGAAAAAACTTTGAAAACAGCATTAACCATAGCCGGCAGTGATTCCAGCGGAGGAGCTGGCATCCAGGCAGACATAAAAACCATGACCGCAAACGGTGTTTACGCCATGAGTGCCATCACCGCACTGACTGCTCAAAACACTCTAGGAGTAAAAAGTATTATGGAGGTAACACCAGAATTCTTAGAAGAACAGCTTGACTGTATTTTTACAGACATTTATCCGGATGCCATAAAGACAGGAATGGTGTCTTCAAAAATACTGATTGAGATGATTGGCAAAAAATTAAGAGAGTACCGTGCAGGAAATATCGTAATAGATCCTGTCATGGTGGCAACCAGTGGGGCAAAACTAATCAGTGACAATGCCATAGAAACCATGAAAAAAGAACTATTTCCCATGGCAACAGTGATTACCCCCAATATACCAGAGGAGGAAGTGCTTTCAGGAATCAGTATAAAATCCGAAGAGGATATGATTCGGGCGGCAAAAATCATTTATGAAACCTACGGATGTGCCGTACTTTGTAAGGGAGGACATCAAGTAAATAATGCCAACGACTTATTATACCAAAAAGGAACTTATCGTTGGTTTTATGGGAAACGAATTGAAAATCCTAATACCCACGGAACCGGTTGTACTTTATCCAGTGCCATAGCTTCCAATCTGGCAAAAGGACATTCTTTGGAACAGTCCGTAGAGAATGCGAAAGAATATATTTCAGGAGCATTAAGTGCAATGTTGGATTTGGGAAAAGGAAGCGGACCAATGAACCACGCATTTGTTTTTGAAAATTAGGCAATAGCGAAACTACCAAAACTTATATTAAGTGATTCAAAAGAAACAAATACATAAGCAGGTGCTTGGGCGGCCGTCGGTACTTAATGAAAGGCAACGCCTCGAATTTAGTACCGCTACGAGCCGAACGCAGCGAAAGCGTGCCTGCGTTGTTTTGATTTTTTTGAATCACTTTCAAATAAACCATGATCGTTTCGCAATGATCGATATCCATAACAACAAATTTACTTACTTCCCACACTTTTATAAAATGCTTCAATCTGTGCCTCTTCTTTCGTCATTCCCTGTTCTTCAAACTGTGCGGATAACTGCAGCATTTCTTTGTAGTCTTCCGGAATAATCTTTTTAAACTTAGGTAAATATTCCTGGAACTTTTCTAATACCTCTTTTCCCTTCTTAGAACCGGTATAGGCAACGTGTTTTTCAATCAATGCCTTTAATTCTTCCTGTTCATATTTACTTTCGATTTTTTCCATTAGAACCATCTTTTTGTTTAAATTACGGTACAGGCAATTCTTTTCATCTAAGACATAGGCTATACCACCGCTCATACCGGCAGCAAAGTTCTTTCCCGTTGGTCCAAGGACTACCACTCGGCCACCGGTCATATATTCACAACCGTGTTCTCCAACCCCTTCTACTACAGCAGTGGCTCCTGAGTTACGGACACAAAAACGTTCTCCTGCCTGACCTGCGATGTAGGCTTCACCGGATGTTGCACCGTAAAGACAAACATTACCTGCCATAATATTTTCATGTGGCTCGTAAGCAGCCGTTTTTGGGGCATATACCACTAATTTACCACCGGACAATCCTTTTCCAAAGTAATCATTGCTGTCACCACATAAAGATAAGGTAAGTCCTTTTGGTGCAAAGGCTCCGAAACTTTGTCCTCCGGCACCGGTACAATTTAGTGTAATGGTATCTTCCTCCAGGCCTTCCGGATGATTTCTGGTAATTTCTGCTCCAAGAAGCGTTCCGAAGGTACGGTCTGTGTTCACAAGGGACACAGTAAGGGACTTCTTTGTACCCTTTTTGATGGCATCTAGTAATCCTTTTTCTTTTCTTAATAACACTTCGTCCTTTGTGGTTTCCAACTGGAAGTCATATACACAATCCGGATTGAAGGTTGCCTGATCCTTTGCCTCTACTACATCCTGTAACAAAATTCTGCTTAGGTCAATCTTACTTTCTCTTTCCGTAAGATTTTCTTTCTTCTTTAATAAATCCGTACGTCCTACCATTTCATCAATGGTTCTTACCCCTAATTTTGCCATATATTCACGAAGTTCACGGGCTATGAACAACATAAAGTTTTCTACATATTCCGGCTTACCGATAAAACGTTTTCTTAATTCCGGATTCTGGGTTGCGATTCCCATTGGACAGGTGTCAAGGTTACATACACGCATCATGACACATCCTAAGGCCACCAATGGAGCTGTTGCAAATCCGAATTCTTCTGCACCTAACAATGCGGCGATGGCTACGTCACGTCCACTCATAAGCTTACCATCGGTTTCAATGACAACACGGTTTCTTAAACCATTGGCAATCAATGTCTGGTGAGTTTCTGCCAGACCAAGTTCCCAAGGAATACCTGCATTATGAATGGAGCTAAGTGGTGCTGCACCGGTACCTCCATCATAACCGGAAATTAAGATTACCTGGGCTCCCGCCTTTGCTACACCGGCTGCTACCGTACCAACGCCGGCTTCTGAAACCAGTTTTACGCTGATGCGGGCATGTTTATTGGCATTTTTTAAATCATAGATTAGCTGTGCCAAATCCTCGATGGAATAAATATCGTGGTGAGGTGGTGGGGAAATCAGACTAACACCTGGAGTGGAATGTCTGGTTTTTGCAATCCAAGGATATACCTTTTTCGCTGGTAGGTGTCCACCTTCGCCCGGTTTTGCACCCTGTGCCATCTTAATCTGAATTTCCTTTGCACTTACCAGGTAACGGCTGGTAACACCGAAACGTCCACTGGCAACCTGCTTAATGGCAGAACTTCTGTCCTTATCAGAACCGGCAGAAGCCAAACGTTCTTCACTTTCTCCACCTTCTCCACTGTTGGACTTTCCATGAAGACGGTTCATGGCAATGGCTAAGGCCTCATGGGCTTCTTCTGAAATAGAACCATAGGACATGGCACCGGTTTTAAAACGTTTTACGATTTCCTGCTCACTTTCTACTTCTTTTATATCAATTCCTTTTTCCGGATAATTGAAGTCCATGAGACTTCTTAAATAACCGGTATTTTCTCCATCGATAAGTTTCGTACATTCCTTAAATTTATTGTAATCCCCTTCTTTTGTAGCCTGTTGTAATAAATGAATGGTCTGGGGATTATATCGGTGTTCTTCTCCCTGACTACGCATTTTATGACGTCCCATGGAAGTAAGGGTTAAATCTGTTTCTAATCCCAATGGATCAAATGCCTTTGAATGCTGGGCATCTGTCTGTTTCGCAATATCTTCCAAAGAAATACCACCGATTCTGCTTACGGTTCCGGTAAAATAACGGTCAATGACTTCCTGCGAAATACCGATTACTTCAAAAATCTTACTGCCCTGATAAGACTGAATCGTGGAAATACCCATTTTTGAGGCAATTTTTTCAATGCCCTGTACGATAGCACTGTCATAATCATCTACTGCTGCGTAATAATCTTTATTTAAAATACCTTCCTCTACCAATTCACCAATGGTGGCATGGGCAAGGTAAGGATTTACTGCACTGGCTCCATATCCAAGTAAGGTTGCAAAATGATGTACTTCACAAGGTTCTCCGGACTCTATAATCAGGGACATTGCGGTACATTTTTTTGTCTGTACCAGATGTTTGTGAACCGCAGCCACTGCTAATAAGGAAGGAAGTGCTACATGATTTTCATCTACTCCTCTATCGGAAAGAATCAGGATATTGGCACCGTCCTTATAAGCCTTATCTACCTGCACAAATAAATGATCTAACACACGTTCAATCGGAGTGCTTTTATAAAAGATAATTGGCACTTTTGCAACCTTGAACCCCGGCTTTTTCATGGTTGAAATCTTTAACATATCCAAATCGTTAAGAATTGGGTTGTTGATTTTTAATACCTGACAGTTTTCCGGTTTCTCAGAAAGCAGGTTTCCATTTTTTCCCATATAGACAGTGGAAGAAGTAACAATTTTTTCACGAACCACGTCAATAGGGGGATTGGTAACCTGTGCAAACATCTGCTTAAAGTAGTAAAACAATGGCTGGTATTCCTTGGACAATACTGCAATCGGAGTATCTACGCCCATGGCTCCAATCTGTTCGGAACCATTTAATGCCATGGAGTAAATTCCATTTCTATATTCTTCATAGGTATAACCAAAGGATTTTTGAAGTCTTGCCCGTTCTTCTTTGGAATAAGACTGAATTTTCTCATTTGGCACCTTAAGTTCGGATAAGGATACCAGATTACTGTCTAACCATTCGCCGTATGGTTCCTTCTTTGCATATTCTTCTTTGATTTCTTCATCGGTTTTAATGCATCCCTTTACGGTGTCTACCAAAAGCATTTTCCCCGGATGAAGACGTTCTTTTTTCACAACATGGGCTTCATCTAACTCTAACACACCTACTTCAGAAGAAAGTATCAAACGGTCATCATCCATAATATAGTAGCGGGATGGGCGAAGTCCGTTACGGTCTAAGATAGCTCCCATTACATCACCATCGGAGAATAAAATAGAAGCGGGACCGTCCCATGGTTCCATCATGGTTGCATAATATTGGTAAAAATCTCTTCCTTCCTGGGAAATGGTGTCATTGTGTGACCATGGTTCCGGTATCATAATCATGGCAGCCAGTGGAAGTTCCATACCACTCATAGTTAAGAATTCCAAGGTATTATCTAACATAGAGGAGTCAGAACCTGCTGTATTTACCACAGGAAGTACCTTGGACAAATCATCTGCCGATAAGATATCTGTCTCTAAAGTTTCCTCTCTTGCAAGCATTTTATCTGCATTCCCTTTAATGGTGTTGATTTCACCATTATGTACGATAAAACGGTTTGGATGCGCTCTTTCCCAGCTTGGATTTGTATTGGTGGAGAAACGGGAGTGTACCATGGCAATGGCAGATTCATAATCTTTATCCTTTAAATCAAGGAAGAAAGTACGCAGCTGATCTACTAAAAACATTCCTTTATATACGATGGTTCTGCTGGATAAAGAAGGTACATAGGTATTGTCTGTACTTTGTTCAAATACACGGCGTACGATGTATAATTTACGGTCAAAATCAAGTCCCGGCTTTACATTTTGTGGTCTTTTAATGAATCCTTGATAAATCACAGGCATACATTCTCTTGCCTTTTCTCCTAATACCTCTGGGGCATTTGGAACTTTTCTCCATCCTAAGAATTCCAGTCCTTCTTTTTCTACAATGATTTCAAACATTTTCTTTGCCTGGCTTCTTTTTAATTCATTCTGTGGGAAGAAGAACATTCCGACACCGTATTCTCTTTCTTTTCCAATTTCAATTCCACATTCCTTACATACCTTCGTAAAGAACTTATGTGGAATCTGGGTTAAGATACCAACACCATCACCGGTTTTTCCTTCTGCATCTTTTCCGGCACGGTGTTCTAGATTTTCTACTATCTTTAATGCATCGTTTACAATCTGATGATTTGCTTTTCCTTTTATATTTACTACTGCGCCAATACCACAGTTATCGTGTTCAAAACTGGAGTGGTATAGACCTTTATTCCTGATTTCTTGTTGATTCTGATTCATACTAAGTTTCCTCCATTTGCTGATATATAGTGTTTTGGTAATTGCGAAATTTGTGAAACAGTGTGATTCTTTTGGGGGTTGTGGGAGTGATTCAAAAGAAACAAATACAGCGCAGGCACGCTTTCGCTGCGTTCGGCTCGTAGCGGTACTAAATTCGAGGCAAGCCTCTCATTAAGTACCGACGGCTGAACAAGCACCTGCTTATGTATTTGTTTCTTTTGAATCACTCGCGATACTCTTTGGAATAATTTCTTGATTGCTTCAAAAGTTTCACAATTAATTTGAATGTTTCTGAAAGCTCCATTATTTTAAACATTTCATATTTCATAATCGTTTCTGAAAGATC
>JBGVLX010000125.1:0-23005 GCA_045124495.1 Lachnospiraceae bacterium | reverse complement strand
TGATTTTTCATCGCATTACTGTTTCTGCTGTTGAGATGCTCAATCCGGTAAATTCCATTTTTCTGATTGTTAAATCCTTCGTTTTCTATTTTCCAGCATCCTCTTCCTGCAAGTATCATTTCTTCCAGATTCCGTTTCGCCAATTTTATGTCGGTTATCCAGCAGAAGCGTTTTGTTTGGTTCTTGCCCTCTTTATTTCGTCCTTCGTATTCATATTCAAATACATTTCATTACTTCTTCCTTGCCTGCCACTTCCTCTACATGATTGGCATAACAGCCTGTTCCTTTTTCTTTGCATAATCCCTGTATTTGTTCTGTACCACCACCGTTTTTTAGCCATTCATAGCTTTCATGCAGTAGCTTCTGATTTCCTGACATAATACGCCGGGTATCAATACAGTTTGTTTTATTAAAATTTTCTTCCATTTCACGCATGGTATGCTGTGCGCATACATTTTTCAAAATGCCCATATATATAAGGTCTGTCTGTGCATATGTGATATAGCTCTGGTTTCTTGGGTCAGACATTTCCGAAATCCATTCCCTGAATGAATGAAAAAAATGATTTGTAACCATCATAAAATCAACGATTCCTCTGTCTTTTTCTTTTCGTTCCCTTTTTTCTCTCTTTGTCATCTGAAAAGCCTCCTATGCGAAAAATTTCTTTCTTATATTTTAACGCATTGGAAGCTTTCTTGCATGAAATCTGGTTATTTTATTGCGAAAAGTTTTTATTCCTCAGAGCTGAGGATGACCTTCTCAATATGGATTATTTTCTAAATGAAGATGACTTATTTGACGACGAGGCTGGTGTAGAAGGTTTTTATATCTTCTAAGTGTCGTCTTATCAGTTTGCTCTAACAAGAATTTATCTAACGTATGTTCCATAAATTCTTGTTATTTTTTTGCAGCCTAAAATTCGAACTTTCCTATAATGAAATAAAGTATCTGCAAAGGCAGGAATGGGATTCTGTACGAAAATTGATTTAGGTATTGTGAAATATCATTTTGAAATCGGTGCCGGAAAAGAAAATTTTGAATGGGACATTAATTAAAAAGGGAATCAATGTCATGTTTACTTGCCAAATTCCAACCCATAAACATATTAATATCGGATATAGCATCCTTTATTCTCCACTCAAATTCCCGATTCTCCCTTAACTCTTTTAATAAATAAGGCTTAACAATCCTTTTATCCAGCATTCGATGATTTCTGGCAATATAAGCAAGCCCTAATGCTGCATTAGCTCTTATTGCAGCATTATTATGTTCCATTAATTTCAAACAAACATCTTGGGCTTCTTTCCAACTTTCAGCATACTCACCAACTGATAAAGGAAGTAATTCTAATTCATCTTCTTTTCCTCTTTCCAATCGTTTCTTTATTTCTAGCTTCGATAATGGTTCTAATGGCCTGTAAGATAATTCACTCATATTCCAATCCTCCTTTCGGATTAATTGTCTTAAAATTCAAAGCATCTACATATTCATCAATTAACCAATACTCTTCCCCGTGCATCTTTCCATTTTTTCTTTTCCACACATTTTCTTTCTCCATTCAGGTGATACCCCTAAATCTTCTTTATATTCTGTTTATGCCTTTTCAATCAGCACCGTTTTTCCTTCAAAAGCAAATCCGTATTTATATATTCTTTCTGCCGGTATGCCTTTTGCAAGCAGTGCGGCGTCATAACGTTTTTCTTCTATCTGGGCAAGGGCTGCTACCACCGTTTCCTCTAAATAACTTTCTCTTCTTTCGTTCTTCACTTTAAATTCCAGAATGACTGCCGGATTTTTCTCTATGTCCTTCGGTTCTATCACAACATCATATCGTCCAAAACCACTTTCCCTATTGGAAGTTACAATGTATTCCCTTTGCAAATCAACCATTAAACCCAGTACAAATCCATGATAGAACCGTTCCGGCTGTGCCTTTTTGGATGCCCGTTTTCCGGTATCAAAGCTACTAAAAAGTTCAAGGCTAATCTGATTCATATATTCATTCATGGCATCCACATCTTTTATCAGCATTGCCGTTATGAATTCATTATAATTTGCTTTATTTTTCTTAAACCAGGATTTCACCATACCTTCAAACATAATCTGTACTTCCCGGTTCGTCACCGCCAGTTCATAGTTTGCCTCTTCTCCCGGCTCAAGAGTTTCCATACGGTCATAATCCAGTACCTTTAAATAGCCGCTGGCAACCAACAGACTCCACACTGCATCTTCATTATCGTCTAACTGGTTATATACAATCTGCTCATCAATAGGAACATGTAAATGGTTTCCGAAAAGCAGTTCTTCAAACTGCTTCTTCATGGCACCGTTTCCTTCCCGAATCAACGTTCCAACGAGACTGTTGGAACTGGTATTTGCCCAGTAAGCTGTATATTCACCCGTATCCAGAAAGTTAAGAATTGACCATGGATTATAGATATCCCTGTATTTTCCAAACACAAATCCGTCATACCATTCCTTAACTTTTTCCTTTTCTTCACCTCTTCCACAGACATCCAGTGCTGCAAATACTTCTTCTTCAGTAAACCCGAAGGATGTGGCATATTCGCTGGAAGTTGTAGTAACTACTTTTAAGTTATTTAAATCTGAAAAAACGGACTCTTTCGAAACTCTGGTGATTCCGGTCATTATCGCCCTTCTCATATAGGGATTGGTCTTAAAGGAAGAATTAAAGAGGCTTCTAGTGAAAGCTACCATCTCATCCCAAAATCCATTTACATAGGCTTCCTGCATCGGGGTATCGTATTCGTCAAGAAGAATGATTGGCTTTTTACCATAATACCGGTACAGATAATCTGATAACTGATAGAGAGCGGAAGTAGCATCACTGTCTTTCATTTCAAAATTCAATATACGGTCAAAAAACAATCTGTCTGCATCGGTTAATGCATCACTGTTCCGTACAAAAGAATATTTGATATATAAATTCGTTAATACCTGAAAAATTTTTTCTTTTGTAGTTTCATAATCCGTTTCTTTTATCCTTGCAAAAGAAAGACTGATAACCGGATAAGTCCCCTGAAGATTCCGGTATTTTTCTTCTTCCCAGATGGAAAGTCCTTCGAATAAATCTCCCCTTCCTGCATAATCTACAGAGAAAAATTTTTCTACCATGGACATATTCAGGGTTTTTCCAAAACGACGAGGACGTGTAATTAAGGTTACGCTGTCGTTACTTTCCCACCATTCCTTGATAAATGAGGTTTTATCAATATAAAAATTATGACTCTCACGCAATTCTAAAAAATCCTGTATTCCGATTCCTACGGTATTGGTTAGATTTGCTGTATTTATGGTACTTCTTGTAATTTTTGTATCTGCTAAATTTTTCGTATTCTCCATATCTGTTCACACCCTTTCAAAATCCCCCTTATTTTTAGGATTAGTATAACGGATTTCCTTTTTTAATGCAACGGTTCTCTATGATTAAAACCATTTTTAAGTCAAGCCATCGACTGTTTGCTCACAATATTGAATCTTTTTACTCTGTTGATTAAACATATCTTTTTCATTTTATCAAGATAGCAGTTAATGACATAGAATATAAATGCATTACATAGGTGCTTAATATATTTTCCTATTGTTATACGGTTTACCAGCACTTCATTAGCGGTCAGAATATCACTTTCGAAACTTAAAATATTTTATTATTTCGAAATCAACCAGATATAATTTTCTTGGCACCTATCTTTACAATCTTTTAATACATTCTGCCAGTGAGAATTGTCATCTCTGCATCTTCCATACGTCAAATCAATAATAGTGATAGTTTCCAGAAGATTTACGTTATTAAAATTTTATCCCTTACTTTCCTCTCTAACAAAAAAAGCACCTTCAAAAGAATTTCTTTCGTTGGTGCTTCACTTATAATCAACTTTAAAGTTTCACGTAATCCTTTGGCTCAATTGCTTTTACTTGCGAGGCAACATAATCTAAAACATTTCTTGTCACAATGTAATCTGCTCCGTATGACTTTGCACATTCCATCTGTAAACAATCCTCAAAATCCGAAAAATTTTCATTTGCAAGTCCTGACAAAAGTTTAGCCTTATCAATTCCTTCAACATCAAAGAGTGTGCATAGTTTAGATAATACCTCTCTTCGTTCCTTTGCATTGTAGTCTTTCCTTAATATAAAGAATATATTAGGGATTGAATGTGCTGCGATACATCCTTTTATGTTTCCGTCTACACAGGATAAAATAACTTTTTTTGCATCATCAAAGAATGGTTCACGTTCAAGAAGATAATCCAACAGTACATTAGTATCAACCAAAATTTTATTTACCATACTTTTCTTCCCTATAAGAAGCTAATTCCAGCAGGCAAATAAGTATCCAATCCAAGCCATTAAATCTTCTGTATACTGCTTTCCTCTCTCAATTGTAACTTCTTGTTCTAAGGTCTGAATAATATAATTCGATCCTATCCACATTTGAGTGTAAGTTTTATCATACAAATAAGTCGCAGTATCTGAACACATTAACTTTTCAATAAAGTCTTTTGAATCATAACCATTTTTCACAGACTGAACAAATAAATCTGCTGACATTTCACATATCCCTATATTAAAAAGTGTTGCATCCATTATTTATTCCACTCCTCTAATATTTCATCAAAGAAGTTTCAATGCAATCCCTTAAAACTTCACCTTTATCATCGTTCCTTCTCCTTCTTCGCTCACCAATGTAATCCTTGCATCATGAATCGCCACGATATGTTTCACAATGGCAAGTCCAAGGCCGGTTCCACCGGTTTCTTTAGAACGACTCTTATCCACCCGGTAAAATCTCTCGAAAATTCTCTCCTGATGTTCCTTCGGTATTCCAATCCCGGTATCACTCACCGTCAAAGTAGGACAATTTTCCTCCATCCCTACCTCTAACGTCACACTTCCATCCTTCTTATTATATCGGATGGCATTTTCACAAAGATTCATAATCAGTTCCGAGATTAAATCCCTGTTTCCTCGTATTTCACAGGCTTCACCAATACAGGAAAAACGAATTGCCTTTTTCCCCGCATTGATAGACAGAGGTTTCGTACATTCCATGGCAACCTCAAAAAGATTTATCTCCTCCATCTGAATATGCCCTTCCATCCGGTCTAATTCAGAAAGATTAATGATATCATTAATCAGGCGCACCAGTCTGTCCGAATTTTGACGGATTTCTTTCGCAAATTCAATGGTTTTTAACTCATCCACCATTTTGTTTTCAATCAACTCTGCATAACCGGAAATAGCGGTAAGAGGAGTTTTTAACTCATGGGAAACATTTGCAGTAAAATCCTGTCTCATTTTTGCAGCTTCTAATATATTTTCATGCTGAGAACGTATGGTAGATACAAAAGGAACCAATTCCTTATATACAGCCACCTGACTGTAATCATCTAGATTCTTTGCAAGCATATTAATGGGCTGGATTAATTTCTTCGTAACAAAATGAGAGATTAAAATGCATATAAAAATCATAACAACCATAATCAGAAGAATCAATGGAATTGCGGATTCTAACATACTAAAGAGGTTGCCCGCCTCTTTTGCCACACGGATGACCGTTCCATCTTCTAACTTCAGGGCATAATAGTAGGTATTGATATTCATGGTATCCGAATTACGGATTGCTTCCCCGGTTCCATTTTTCAATGCTCCTTCTACCTCAGGACGGGTAGCATGGTTATCCATCCCTCCTATATCAACATTGTTGTCAAATAATACGGTTCCATCCACGTCAATCCAGGTAATTCTTAATTCAGGAATCTGAAAATCCTCCGAATCTATCGTTTCCCTTGAAAAAACATAGGAATTCTTCAACACCTCTGCTTCTAACCGCAATCCATCTAATACCTGCTCCCGGAATACATTGTAAAGAATCCAGACCATAAGCCCCATGGTAGTGAGAATTGCTATAATGGTAATGATAATAAATTGTATGTTAATCCTGCGTTTCATTCCATCACATACCCCACATTTCTCACGGTACGGATTTTGGTCCCCGCACACCCAAGTTTTTGTCTTAATGTTTTTATGTGCATATCCACAGTACGGGATTCTCCTTCAAATTCCGTATCCCAGACATGCTCCATGATCACATCCCTTGATAAAACCACGCCCTTATTGGACATTAACAACTTTAACAATTCGTATTCCTTATAGGTTAAGTCCACCGGCTCTTCCTCCACATACACCATATGCCTCTCATTATCTAAAAACACATTGTCTATCTGAAGTGTTTTCTGCTCTTCTTTTAATGTTCTCCGAAGAAGCGCTTTCACTCTGCTAATGAGTTCCATAACCGAAAAAGGCTTCTTTATGTAATCATCTGCTCCGTCGTCCAGCCCCTTTATCATATCCATTTCCGTAGTTTTTGCAGTTACCATAATCACCGGAAGGCGCTTTGTTGCAGGACTTTTCCGAAGTTTTTTTACGATTTCATTCCCATTTTCATCTGGAAGCATAACGTCTAGAATCACAAGATCTGGTACAATTTCCTCTATTTTTTTATAAAAATCCCTTGCAGTTTCAAAAGCCAGCACCATGTAGTTGCTGTTTTTTAATGCAATGGTTTCAATTTCCCTAATATTACTGTCATCTTCTACGATATATATCAGTGCCATAAGGCATCCTCCTTCTTTTTTCTTAATGGGATTCGGCTGCCAAAACAACCAAAATATATTTCATCCCTGCTGTATGGACACAGTGGTACAGCGGACACAAGATATTCTTTCGCCTGTTTTGACACCCGAATCATATTAAGAAAATGTCTGTCAACGCAAATATCATTTTACAGGATATCCCCTAAATCATCAAGGCTCATTCTAAAATCAAGTGATTCAAAAGAAACAAAAACATCCATTTCACACAAAATACAATAGTTCCACAATTGCCAGATATGGTGATTGGGGGCAAAAATATTTTACCCCCATGATTTATATAAAATGAGAAAACATGAAATCTTATTAAACTTTACGGCTCTTATCATCCAGCGAGAAGATGACCCATTCCGCAATATTGGTGGCATGGTCTCCGATTCTTTCAAAGTATTTTGCCACCATAAGGAGATCCGCAGCCTGTTGTCCACAATTTGCATCCTTATGAATCATTTCAACCAGTTCTTCTTTCACCTTTAGAAACAATTCATCCACAATATCGTCATTTTTAATGACTTCTCCGGCTTTTACCATATCATGTTCCACATAGGCTTCAATACTGTGGATCAACATTTCTATGGTGGTAGATGCCATTTTGCTGATATCCTCTAATTTCTTTACATAAGGCGTATCCGCCAGCAATATGGTAATTTCCGAGATATCCACTGCGTGATCTCCGATTCTTTCCATATCCGTAACCATTTTCATGGCTGCAGAAATGACTCTTAAATCCCTTGCCACAGGCTGTTGCTGCATCAGAAGATTAAAGCATAAATGCTCTATTTTCTTCTCCTCCTGATCCACTTCTCCATCAGAATTCATAATATATTCTGCCAGCTCCACGTCCTGTTTTAATAATGCTTCCACTGCCTTTTGAATTCTCTCTTCTATCATGGTACCCATATTCAAAAGTTCCTGATTCAGATTGGAAAGCTGTTCGTCGAATTTTGCCCGTACCATTAACCAAACCTCCCTGTAATATAATCTTCGGTCCTCTTATCCGTAGGATAGGAGAATAACGTTTCCGTGTCCCCAAATTCTACCATTTCTCCCACAAGAAAAAATGCGGTATCATCCGAAACTCTTGCAGCCTGCTGCATGTTGTGGGTAACCACCACAACGGTATATTTTTTCTTAAGTTCCTCCATTAGTTCTTCCACTTTTGAAGTTGAAATCGGATCCAATGCCGAAGTTGGCTCATCCATAAGAAGTACTTCCGGCTGTACTGCCAAAGCCCTTGCAATACAGATACGCTGCTGCTGACCACCGGATAAACCCAATGCTGATTTTTTCAAACGGTCTTTTACTTCATCAAAAATAGCAGCCCCTCTTAAAGATTCCTCCACAATTTCATCCAATCTGGCTTTATCCCTGATTCCATGCACCCTCGGACCATAAGCAATGTTATCATAAATACTCATAGGAAATGGATTTGGCTGTTGAAATACCATACCAATCTTCTTTCTAAGAACCGTAGTATTTACATCCCCGGCATAAATGTCTTCTCCATCCAGACTGACACTTCCGGTAATCTTTACATGATCCACCAAATCATTCATGCGATTTAAGGTTTTCAAAAATGTGGACTTGCCGCAACCGGAAGGGCCAATAAAAGCTGTGATGCAGTTTTCTTTGATATCCATACTGACATCTTTCAATGCATGATTTTCGCCATAGTAAAGGTTTAGGTTCTGCACCTTAATTTTCACTTTTTTATCCATCTTATCCTCCATAGGTATCATTTTTCTCTTCACTAAGACACATTCTTAGTCAATTGCGAAACCATGCCTGCATTGTTTTGATTCTTTTGAATCGCTGTCAATAAAATATTATAGTTTTGCAATTAACTAAGACATATGCTCTTTCTTATGCCTTTCGGTTTACATCATACTTTCTTGCCAAAAGTTTTGTTGCAAAATTAATCAAGAGCACGATTACCAACAATACCACCGCAATACCAAATGCTACATCATACTGTCCTTTTGACATACTTAAGTAAAGCTGAATCGTCAAAGTTCCTCCCGAATCAAAGGCTTTCGATAAAAATTCTGTAAAACTGTCCGGTAACAGATGGGCACTTCCTGCAGTGAATAATAAGGCTGCCGATTCTCCCACAATTCTTCCGATTGCAAGGATGACCCCTGTAATAATTCCAGGCATGGCACAAGGAAGCAAAATCGTCCTTATCATGTACCATTTACCGGTTCCTAATCCAATGGCCCCCTGGCGATACCCATCCGGCACCGTTTTTAAAGCTTCCTGGGTATTCCGCGTAATTAACGGCAGCACCATAAGCACCATGGTAAATGCTCCGGTAAGAAGAGAATACCCAAGCTTTAGAGTCTGACCAAAGAAAATCATTCCGAACAACCCAAAGATAATGGAAGGAATTCCTGATAAAATCTGAGTTGCCAGTTCTATCAAGGTAACCAGCTTACCCGGCTTTGCATATTCATTCAGATATATGGCCGCCCCCACTCCAATCGGAGTTGCAATTAGCATGGTTAACAAAATGATATACAACGTATTTACAATATTTCCTGCAATCCCGGTTGTTCCCCTAAGTACACTGGTTACACCGGTTAGAAAATCCCATGACACTACACCAAGACCACGGTATAAAACATAACCAATCATTCCTAAAAGGAGTAAAACTACAAATGTGGCGGATAAATAAATTGCCCCATATAACACTCCATCCGCGAAACGCATTTTCTTTTTTCGAATCATGAGTTTTTCTCCTTTCCCCGAATCATTCTGGTCAATATCAGGTTAATCACCATAATAAACACAAACAACACCAGACCAATGGTAAACAACACCTGTCTATGTAATCCATCTGCATAGCTCATTTCGCTTACGATGGCTGTGGTTAAGAATCTTACAGAATGAAATGGAAGCGGAAGGTTTACTGAACTTCCTGAAACAAGGCTTATGGCCATTGCTTCCCCTAAGGCTCTTCCGATCCCTAGCACAATACCTGTCATAATTCCTGACTTTGCCGCCGGAATCACCACCTTAAAAATTGTCTGCATTTTCGTTGCTCCCAGTGCCAGTGAGGCGGATTTCAGTTTACCATCTACCGCACGAATGGCAGAAACACTCATATTAACTACCGTTGGAAGAATCATGATTGCAAGTACAATAACTGCAGAAATCAAATTTGCCCCACCGGTATACTGGTGATCTTTACTCCCTTCAAATACCCACTTTTCCACTTTATACATCCACGGTGTAAGAATCATGATTCCAAGCAGTCCATAAATTACGGATGGAATTGCTGCTAAAAGTTCCACTGCCGGTTGCACAAGTGCTGCTAATCTTTTTGGTGCTACTTCCGTTAAAAATACTGCTGTCAATATTCCCAAAGGAACCCCCAGAATAATTGCCATGGTGGTACCGACAAGGGAAGTAAGTATAATATATAAAATGCCAAAACTTGGATTTTCTTTTGCTGCCGGACGCCACTCCTTTTCAAATAAAATATCGGTAAAACCTACCTCAAAAAGTGCCGGTGTTCCTTTTAAAAACATGTATAGCATAATAGAAAGAACTGCCACTATGGCAAGAATTGCTGCAACCAAAAAACAATTTTTAGCGAGATTTTCCGAGAAAGCCCGGGGGTGTTTCCCCTGCTTTCCCGATTTTATGGAACCTGTTTCTTTTTTCATACTAACCTTCATCCTACTCTGGTAAAATAAGTCCTACTGATTTAATAATTTCTTTTCCTTCTTCTGACTCTATGTATTCAAAGAATGCCTGTACTGCTTCGCTTTGTTCAGAAATTTCGCCCATGGTCGCCATTACAAAAGGTCTGGATAACATATATTTTCCTGCAATAATGTTTTCGTCTGTAGCTTCTACTCCATCAATAGAAAGTGCAATGACACTGTCGTCTACAACGTCTAAAGATACATATCCAATTGCTCCCGGCGTAGCGGCTACCTGTGCAAGAACTGCTCCGGTAGAATCAAGTTCATTGGCATAGTTACATTGATCTTCAATTTCAAGAAGTTCTTCAAATGCTGATCTGGTTCCGGAAGAGCTTTCACGTCCAATTACTACGATTGCTTCATCATCCCCGCCAAGTTCATTCCAGTTTGTGATTTCTCCTGTATAGACTTTTTTCAGATCTTCAGAAGTAATTTCTTTCACCGAATTATCTCCATCTGTAATGACTGCAATACCATCAATGGCCACCACATTTTCAACTGCACCACCGGAAACTTCTGAATCACTTAATTCACGGGATGCATTTCCGATATCCACGCTCCCTGCTGCTAAAGATTCCATACCAGCGGAAGAGCCGGTAAACTCTGCTGTTACTTTTACCCCATCGTTCTTTTCCATAAATCCTTCTGCAAGCGCATTGGCAAGTTTTTCCATAGAAGTACTTCCTGCCATGGTTACAGTTCCCTTTAATTCTCCATCTCCACTACTTCCAGAACCCGAATCTGAACTTCCACATCCTGTCATGGAAATCGCCATCATCGTTACTGTAGCTACTGCTCCTAAAAATTTTACAAATTTCTTTCTCATAATCATTTCCTCCATTTATCCTTTTTCTTTCTTATGAAGTTATCATAATGGAGGAATGTAAAATCCAATATCAAAGAATTGTAAAATCTATGTAAAAAATTTTACACAGTAAAAAGTATGTAAAAAAGTCCATGAACTGTAAGATTTCTCATATATCTATCTACTGAGCGAACAGCAAACGTATTCTTGTAAAATTGCAAGACTTTTTGCAAAATATATACAAAAAAGAGTTCACTTATGTTAAAATGAAGATAAAACTTTCTAACATTTTTAACACAAAAATACAGATGTGGAATAATCCCTGCTTTGGTTCAACTACTCTAAATTGATAGAATATTTCATCAATAAAAAACTATTTTTAACCTTTAAATTAGCTTACACTTAACAAAATTTGTTAATACTTTTGTTATTACTATAATTTTTACTTTGGAGGTATTTTATGAAAATTCGTTTAAAAAATATTGGTATCATACAAGATTCTACAATTGATATAAACGGTCTAACAGTTATTACTGGACAAAATAATTCTGGAAAAACAACTGTCGGCAAAGCCATATATTCTTTAATCGATAGTGTATCCAATATGAAACAGAAATCCATCAACGATAGATATAATTACGCTATTGATCAATTAGAAAAAGCCTGTGAATGCTTCCCTTTCCATCTTTCACTCAAACGCGGAAAAGATTATATTAAAAATGAATGTATAAAAATTTTTTTTATTGGTGAATATAGAGATGATGTTTCTCCTGATAAAATTGATCTATTTTTATCAGACCTAATACATGAAATAGAAAGATTTGATATATCATATGAACCATATAATACTATTTTGGAAAAATTTCGTCGTCCATCAAATTTTAAAAAAGAAAATACTTATGAAAAATTTATAACTTATAAAAATGAAGCACTTTCTATATTATTGACTACACTAGACTACATTACAAGCGACCCTGAGCTCATCAATTATGCCAAACAATCAATAAATACAACTTTGGCGCTAGAATTTAATGGACAAATTCAGCCTGCTGCTTTCGAAAATATAAAATCATATATTGAAATTAATAATAATGATGAAGCTTGTTTTATAATTAATATTGAACAAAATGAAATTTCCGAATCCGACAATATTGTATATTGGAATTCTCCTTACAAAAAAGTTTATTTTATTGATAATCCCTTTATTCTTGATGAACCAGCTTTTCGAAAAAAGAATAAATACACAACATCAAACAATTCATTTTTAAATGAATCAAGAATTATCACTCATGACAATAAGCTTAAATTTATATTAAATTTTTCTCGTCCTATTTCAATTTTTGAAGAAGGAGTTATTGAGGAACGTTATAAATTGATAAAAGATAAAATAGATTCCATTCTTCCTGGGGAGTTTATATTTAAGGAGGACGAGCTTTTTTATGTTAACGACAACATAAAATTAAACTCTGGTAATTTAGCTACTGGTTCTAAAATGTTCTCCATCATAAAAATTCTTTTGGAGCGTGGAGAAATCGATGAAAATACGTTATTAATTTTAGATGAACCCGAATCACATTTACATCCAAAATGGCAAAATTTATTTGTTGAAATTATGACCCTCCTTGTAAAAGAAATAGGTTGTCATGTGCTTCTTACCACACACAGTTCTCATTTTATGCTTGCCGTAGATGCATATATGCGAAAATATGACATAACAAATTTATGTAATTTCTATCAGACAGAACATATAGATAATGGCCCTTTTGTATCTTATAAATGTGTGAATGATTCTTTAAACTTAATTTATGAAGATTTTGTCACTTATTTGTCAGATGTCAAACTACTGCGTAATGAATATTTAACAAACGATAACATGGAGTGATATTTATGATACAAAAAAATTTATATAGTTATATTACTTCTACATTTTCCACTGATTTAGAACCAATATCTACTCTATCCAAATCAACCAAAGGAAAAGTGTTAGTAAAAGACGAAAGATTTTTATATAATTTTGATGAAATAACCAAAAAAGCTTATAATAACGTAAAGACACCTTCTTCAGCAGATGCCCTCTTAATTACCAATAACATAATTTTATTAACTGAGTTTAAGAGTGGATTTAAACGAAAAATCTCAAAAGAAACAATTGACTACAGTAAATTAACTTGCCCAGATGATAAAACAAAAACATGCAAGGACTATGCTAATTTATTGATTTCCAAAGGAAAGCTTGAAACAAATGAATTACTCGATTCTTTGAAATTTAAGGCAATTGAAAGTTATATGACCTTAGATAAAAAAATATTACCATTATGTGCGGACTATTCTAATAACGTGCATATTAAAGTAATATTTTGTGTAGTTATTGATGATTATATTGACAGTATGGAAGATACATTATCCGAACTTGCCAACAAACCTTCCAGTTCCAATACCTTGACAAATATTAAATCTTCATTATCAAGGTTTGTCAAATTAAAAACATCAGATGACAAAGATTATTTTTATGATGAAATAAAAGTTTTCTCCCCATATGAATACATACAATACCTCAACCAAATTTCAATATAAACTTCATACAATTTCAATAACAGTCAGCCACCTATGACCATCCGCAATTTGTCTGGTATTTAATAAAATTTATGACAAAATATAAAAGAGACACTTTTTAAATGAAGTGCCCCTTTTATATTTCTCCATGTAACATATCCACGTGACATCCAAATGCCACATAATCAGATACATCCACCCAGTTTTTATCTTATTGCTTCTAGTACTATAAATTTTTAATTCTTTTTAAGGCTTCTTTGGTATTTTCATAAGTTCCAAATGCAGTCAGCCGGAAATATCCTTCTCCATTGGCACCAAAGCCTACACCTGGGGTACCTACAACCTGAACCTCATTTAACAAGGTATCGAAAAATTCCCAGGAAGTCTTGTTATCTGGTACTTTCAACCAAATATAAGGGGCATTGACGCCGCCGTAAACCTCATAACCTGCATCCGCTAAGCCTTCTTTGATTATTTTTGCATTGTTTAAGTAATAATTCACCTGATCCTTTAATTCTGATTTTCCTCTTTCGGAATATACCGCTTCCCCGGCTCTTTGCACAATGTAAGGAGCACCATTATATTTGGTTCCATGACGGCGGTTCCACAAGCTGTGAAGCGTCACTCCATTGCTTACAAGTTCTTTCGGAATTACCATATATCCTAGTCTAAGTCCGGTGAATCCTGCATTTTTCGAAAAGCTGTGCATTTCAATGGCGCAAGTTCTTGCACCTTCACACTCATAAATACTATGTGGTACATCTGGTTCTGTAATGTACGCTTCATAAGCCGCATCATAAAGAATGATAGAACCATTCTTATTTGCATAATCCACCCATTCCTGTAACCTATGTTTTGAAATGGTCATACCCGTTGGATTGTTTGGGAAACATAGATAAATTAAATCCGGTACTTCCTTTGGTAATTCCGGAATAAATCCATTGTCCTTTAAGCATGGCATATAAATCAGGCGATCGAATCCTCCGGTGCCCGGATTAAAGGCTCCGGTTCTTCCTGCCATAACATTGGAATCCACATAAACCGGATATACCGGGTCACAGATGGCAACTTTGTTATTTAATGCGAAAATTTCCTGAATGTTTCCCACATCGCATTTGGAACCGTCGGAAATGAAGATTTCATCTGCATCAATGTTACAGCCTCTTGCCTGATAATCCTGTTTTGCAATGGCCTCTCTTAAAAATTCATAGCCCTGTTCCGGACCATAACCCCTGAATCCTTCTTCTGTTCCCATCTCGTCTACTGCTTTATGTAGAGCCTCTATAATAGATGGTACCAATGGTCTGGTAACATCACCGATGCCAAGTCGGATGATATTTGCCTCTGGGTTACTTTCTTTATACGCATTTACCTTTTTTGCAATAGTTGAAAAAAGATAGTTTCCTTGTAATTTTAAATAATTATCATTGATTTTGTACATCATTTACACCTTTCCTTCCTTTTGTTTTGGGGTAATTTTGACTTTCTTGTTTATCCATCACAATTCAAAAGCAATATCATCTGTGCAGTTTCTACCATATTCGTTCCGGAATCCATGCTGCATTTTTGGATATACCGGAAGGCTTCCTGCTCCGTCATGTTATTACGTTCCATTAACATTTTCTTGGCCCGGTCAATTTCTTTTTGTTCCTCAGCACTTCTTTTTTTCGGCTTTGACTTTTGTTTTTTTATCTTTCGTTCCAGCTGATATAACATCATCTCAACGGTATGAATAAAATCCATGGATTTTAATGGCATAGTTAATGTCATCACACCTTCAGGACAATGTTGCAGCCCTTCGTAGGACGTAAGGATTAAGAGTTCAAAATACTCTGGCAGATATTCCGCCAGTTTGTTGCAGTACATATCCGGTAAACTTCTTCCACATATTACAATTCCACTATCCAGACTATGTACTTTCGATAGCACACTAGCCGCGGTAGTACATATCGCTGATGATTCCAGCCCACGACGTTGTAATATTGCACTAATCTTTTTCGCATCATCAATTTTGGGCATTGCCACAATGATACTGCCCATATATTTCTACCTCTCTATACTCGATACAAATATTTTTCAATTTCCCAGTTTGAAACCTGTTCCATGTACTCATTCCATTCGCTGATTTTCTCATTTTCGTAGATTTCCATAAAATCAGTTCCCAAAACCTTTTTCATCATTTCATCTTTCTCAAAATAATGTATGGCTTCGTTTAAAGTAAGTGGTAACAGCTTCGTTTTTTCTTTCTTCTTGGTTGTTCCATCTACTGCAGCACCTGCCTCTAAACCTTGTTCCATTCCTTCCATTCCGGCTGCAAGACACACCGCAAGGGCAAGGTAAGGATTGGCAGAGGAATCCGGAAACCGAAGTTCGATTTTGGTATCTTCCCCCAGACGTTTTCTAACTCTGACACAGGAGTTTCCATGTTTTTCGGACCAGGTAATCTCTTTTGGAGCATGAATTCCGGTGCAGATTCTTTTATAGGAATTAATCAAAGGATTGGTAATGGCGCAAAGACCTTTGGCATGAGCCATCACACCTCCGATAAAATGTTTTGCTTCCTCATTGATTTCCTTATCTTTTGAATTGAAAATGTTTCTTCCATCTTTGTAAACAGAAATATTTAAATGCATTCCGGAGCCTGCTACTTCATTCTTTGGTTTTGGCATGAAAGTCGCATGCAGGCCAAAGCGTTTCGCAATGGATTTTACTGCAGACTTAAATGTCACAATGGAATCTGCGATTTGTAATGCTTCTGATTCCTTAAAATCAATTTCATGTTGTGCGGGAGCCTTCTCATGATGGGAGGATTCTACTTCAAATCCCATTTCTTCTAAAGTCAACACAATATCACGTCTAGCATTTTCTCCAAGATCCAAAGGTCCTACTTCCATATATCCTGCCTGTTCATGGGTAATGGTGGTAGGTAGCCCATTTTCATCTGTATGGAATAAAAAGAATTCACATTCAGGGTCAATGTAAAAAGTATATCCTTTTTCCTTTGCATCTTTAAGCACCTTTTTTAAGATAGTTCTTGGGCTAAGTCCACAAGGCGTTCCATCTTCGTTATAAACGTCACATAAAAATCTTGCTACTTTTCCTTGCTGTGGTCTCCATGGAAGAATTACAAAAGTATCCAAATCCGGGGCTAAGTAAAATTCTTCCCCGCTCTTATATCCTCCATATAAAGCAGAACCATCAAATACATACTTACAATCAAGAACCCTGTTTAACTGGCTTTTGGTTACTGCAACATTTCTTAAATTTCCAAACATATCTGTGAATTGTAGGCGGATAAATTCAATTTCTTCCTCTTCCACTAATTCAAGAATATCTTCCTTTGTTTTCATCTTCCTTCTATTATCTCCTTTACATGTTTTCTTATTCTTTAGGTAATTGCGAAACTATCATACTTCTATGTAAGCGTGATGTAAAAGAAATAAATCAACGCAGGCACGCTCTCGCTGCGTTCGGCTCGTAGCGGTTCTAAATTCGCGGCAAGCCGCTCATTAAGTACCGACGGCCGCCCAAGCACCTGCTTATGTATTTATTTCTTTTACATCACTTAATATACGTTTCGCATGCCTTATCATTTTACCTCGAGCCTGCCTCTTTCGTAAAGTCATACTTTATTGCGGCTTCTACCAGGCCTTTAAACAACGGATGTGCCTGGTCGGGTCTTGACTTAAATTCTGGGTGTGCCTGAGTTGCTATGAAATAAGGATGTTTCGAAATTTCTATCATTTCAATGATTTTTCCATCCGGTGAAATTCCGGATAACGTTAATCCTGCTTCTGTAAGGGCTTCCCTATAATCATTGTTTACTTCATATCTATGTCTGTGCCGCTCGGATATTTCTTGCGTACCATATAATTGTTTTGCCAAAGAACCTTCCTTTAATATACATGGATAGGCTCCTAATCTAAGAGTTCCACCTATGTCTGAGACCCCATTTTGATCCGGCATCAAAGCAATGACAGGATTCGTAGTATCAGGGTCTAACTCAATACTTGCCGCATCCTTAAACCCCATTACGTTTCTAGCATATTCCACAATCGCAAGCTGCATTCCAAGACATATTCCTAAAAATGGGACATTTTTCGTTCTTGCGTACTGAATGGCAAGTATTTTTCCTTCCGTCCCACGACTTCCAAAGCCTCCCGGCACAATGATTCCATGAATTCCTTCAAACACAGTTGCTACATTTTCAACATTCAATTCTTCTGAGTCCACCCAGACAATCTCAACCTCTGCCTTATTTGCAATCCCACCATGTTTCAATGCTTCTACCACACTTAAATAAGCATCATGAAGTGCTACATATTTTCCTACAATGGCAATCTTTACTTTTGAAGTAGTATTCTGAATAGCATATATCATATCCTTCCACTTCGACAAATCCGGCTCCGGACAAGGAAGATGGAGACATTCACAGGTTGCCTGGGCTAATTTTTCTTCTTCCATTAACAACGGAACTTCATATAAGGAAGATGCATCTAAGTTTTGCAGTACATGTTCCTTTTTCACATTACAGAACAATGCAATTTTACCTTTTATCTGCTCGTCCAAAGGATAATCCGACCTGCAAACAATAATATCCGGCCAGATACCCATGCTTTGTAATTCTTTTACACTCATCTGGGTTGGCTTTGTCTTCATTTCCCCGGAAGCCTTTAAATAAGGAATCAAAGATACATGAATTAAAATCGCATTTTCCCTTCCTACCTCTGCCTGAAACTGCCTGATGGCTTCTAAGAAAGGCTGACTTTCAATATCTCCTACGGTTCCTCCTACTTCAATAATGGAAATGGTTTCTTCCTCTTCTGATTTTGCTTTATAAAAACGGTCTTTGATTTCATTTGTAATATGGGGAATTACCTGAACCGTTCCTCCACCGTAATCTCCATGTCTTTCTTTATTTAATACCGACCAGTAAATCTTACCAGTGGTTACGTTGGAGTTTTGATCCAGATTCTCGTTAATAAATCTTTCATAATGTCCCAAATCTAAATCGGTCTCTGTTCCGTCATCCGTCACAAATACTTCTCCATGCTGAATCGGATTCATGGTTCCAGGATCTACATTAATATAGGGATCAAACTTCTGCATGGTTACATGATAGCCTCTGGCTTTTAGTAACCTTCCTAATGATGCTGCTGTGATTCCTTTTCCCAAACCGGATACCACGCCTCCGGTTACAAATACATACTTTACCATCCCTTTTGCCTCCAAATCCTTGGTATGTCAGTGTTGTGTTTTCTAATTTGTACCTCGTGCACATATTTATTTTTATCTACAGGAAATTCAAGAAGTTTCCCGGCAAATAAAAAAGGCGTCAAATAGACTTGCTTACGCAAATCTATCTGACACCTTTGTCAATCAATACATATTTGGTATTATAACTATTTCCTTTGAGTTTGTAAAGATATTTTTTATAATAACTATATTTGATATTTATAAATAACATTTATTAAAATTATGTTGTGTAAACATATCACTTATGTTATCATTTATCTAGTGGGAACGGTTGCCCCTTGAGAAAGGGGGGAATGCCTATGCAGTATGTTACATATGAAGACTTAATCCAAATCGGATTATTTATTGTAGCACTTATAGGTCTCGTTTACGAGATATGTCATCATAACGACAAAAAATAAACCGCCCCTAGCCTGAGAAACTTGGACGGTTTATTTATGTTCATATATTCACTTGCAAGGGGTACAACTTAGTACCACTCTTTATAAAAACATTGTAGCATAAAGAACAAAAGAAAACAAGACAAATAGTATAATGTTTTTACTATTTTTATCTAAACTCCTAAAAAATGAAAAACACCGACACGAATAACGTTCCATCTATTGTGATCAATTTATGTCTGACTACTATTTTCAACTTAATCAATAGTCATATCCGACATTTCTCAATAACATTTATTAAAATTATATTGTGTAAACATATCACTTATGTTATCATTTATCCAGTGGGAACGGTTGCCCCTTGAGAAAGGGGGAATGCCTATGCAGTATGTTACATATGAAGATTTAATCCAAATCGGATTATTTATTGTAGCACTTATAGGTCTCGTTTACGAGATATGTCATCATAACGACAAAAAATAACCGCCCCTCTGCGAAAAGTGTGCGGTTATTTTAGCTAATCCATTTGCAAGGGGTACAACTTAGTACCACTCTTTGTGAAACCATTGTAGCATACAGTAAAAAGAAAAACAAGATGAAATAGCAATTTACATAAGCTTCCACTCTACTACTCTTCCACTACCTCCTCAAACCATTCCTTTACTGCTTTTTTTGGGATTCAATCTCATTGCCAGTTCTGTATCAGAATCATCTAGTGGCACGAATTTTGCATTAATGATCATTCCCAAAGGTTTTTCATTTCTATCTATGTTGTTAACCATCCCGTCTTAACTCTTTTCTCAAGCGGTATATTTCATTCATATGCCTCTCTTTTAGCTCGCTCTGATATCTTCTGCTTACCGGAACTTCTCGTCCTTCCCCAAAGCAAATGATTTCTTTCTTAACTTCCTTGACTTTATCAAAATTCACAACATATCCCTGGTGGCAATAACAAAATTTCTGCTGATTCAATTTTTGAAATAAGTGTTTTAAAGTTTCATAACACACTACTTCCCCTGATTCCAAATGGATCACGCACTGATTTCTACGCTTTTCCAAATATACAATCTTCTGGATATCAACCAATGCCACGTCCCTTTGGGTTTGTACCTCTAAATAACGCTTTTTTGCTTCCTCTGCATCCCGATTATAATAAATCTGAATCAAAGCTTTATGAATCACTTTCTTTACGTCCAGGTATTGTGTAGGCTTGCGTATATATCCCATAGCTTCTACCGAAAATGCATCAAAAGCATACCCCTCAAACCCTGTTACAAAGCAAATCACATCCTGGTATCCTTCCCCTCTTAACTTCTTAGCCACCTCTACTCCTGACATTCCAGGCATTTCCACATCTAAAAAAATGAGTTGATATGCTTTTTCTCCAGAAATCATCTCTTCCAACAATCTTTCCGGGTCCTGATAAGTGTCTATTTCTAATTCGCATCTCTCCTCATTGGCATATACACTGACAAACTTCTCTAATTCTTTTAAAAAGTATTCTTCATCATCACAAATTGCTACATTTACCGGTTTCACACTTTGCCTCCATCTACTCCATACTTCTAACAACTATCATTAATTTCCTGTTTCATCTTTACATTTTCACAAAATCTAATTCTTCTTCATTTCTTCCTTATATTCGAAATCCAAGAGACAAGCACAAACGTAACAAACTATAGCTCCTGCATATCCAACATTTCTCCATTACTCTTTCCTTCCAATACACCTTATCATTCTTCATTGCTTTTTTCAATACTCACGTGCTTTTTGGTATCGTTTCGGTGCTATTTGGTAAAAAAGAAGTCAAAAAAGCATTTCTTTTTTTGTTTTCACTTGCTATAATAAAAAAAATTTAACAGAAAGGAACTGCAAAATGCAAACCATTGCGCGAATCTATTTAGACTTTTTACATAACATATTTATCTGGTTATTTTTATACACCTTCGTTAACCAAAACATAAAGATAAAAAATAAAAATAATAGATATGGTATGATTTTTATGATAGCATCCGCTTTTATGTATGCCATTCCGGAAGATTTTCCCTATGATTCCTTATGCTCATTTATACTTGAAATTCTATTCATTATTATTTTGTGCTACCCTCATTTTCGAAAAATGCCCCTGATTTATATAAAATGTAAAGTGATATTTACTTTTTTTAGTTTTATTCTTTTTCTTTTACATTCCGTCTTTTTGCTTGACTATTATGATATCGACAACCCTTATTATTGGCGGTGCAAATCCATAATTTGTGCATCCTTACTATACATTTTTTATTTGCTATATTTAAACTATAAAAAAATGAAAAACTACGATTCCAAATATCATTACTTATTTAATTTTATGATTGTCCTGATTTCTGCCTGCCTTAGTTACCTTACACTTTTTATTTGTAAATCAGACCAAACCAACTCCCCTGTGATACCTGTTTTCTTTTCTGCAATTTATATATTAATCATGGCCTGTATTTTCGTTTACAGTAAATTTATCGATTTGATGAAAGAAAACACCCTTTCCCAGATCCAATTGGAAAAATACAGACTTGAGCAGCAATATTCCTTGCAAATCGATGAGAATATCAAAACCCTGCATTCTCTTCGCCATGATATGAAAAATCACCTTATTACGATTTCTGGTTATGCCGAACAGGGCAACTTCACAAAAATACAGAATTATATTAAGCAGATAACAGGCCACTTTTCCCAAACTTACATCATAGAAACACCTTCCCAGACCGTTTCTTCCCTATTAAATACAAAATATCAAGAGGCAGAACAAAAAAAGATTCACTGCGAATTCCATTGTGATTTTCCATACCTTCATATTGGAGATTATGAAATGATTACTATATTGGGAAATCTTTTGGATAACGCTGTTACTGCTGCAGCGAAATGTGAGAACGGGAACCTCCTTCTCTCCATTCAGCAACTGGATTCTTACCTGCAAATCCAGATAGATAACACCCACATTGAAGACATCCGTGAATCGGATGGTATCTTTCAAACCACAAAAAAGGATGCAGAAGCTTTTCATGGAATTGGCATAAAAAATGTCCGTTCCACTATCACTAAGTTGAACGGACAAATCCATATTTCATACACAAAAGATGAGTTCCACGTTTCCATCCTGGTTCCTAACTACCCGAACCATGCTACTCACATGTAAATGATGACTTAAAGAACTCTTTTCTCAAGAGGTATATTTATTACTGTTCACTCAGTAACCTGACACTTGCTGTCAGGTTACATAATAGCATGATTCAGGAGTTGGTTTCTGTGTCAAATTTTCCACAGTCACTTTTACATAATTTATAACTCAATGCTACTCCTGAAACCAAGAAAAGTAAAATACTAATATAAAGTATATACTCTCTTTCCAAAAACCAATGGTATAATGCTGCGAAAGTATACGTTACAGCATTCAACACGATATGAGATACAATACAATAAATTACATTCTTGCTTTTCAAATAAATAAATCCAGTAAGCGATTCAAAACAAGGCGTATCGCCTTTATCATTAAATTCTGTTAAACTACTCCTAACGAAATATTAGGAGGCGCTTATGGACGAAGAAAACACTTTACTTTGGAAACAGCGGATACAAAATTGTCTTGAAAGCAAT
>JBGVLX010000124.1:0-3562 GCA_045124495.1 Lachnospiraceae bacterium | reverse complement strand
CTTTTTGTCTGTATTCATTTAATAAATCTCTAACTTCATTTGGCATTAAGTCTCTCTCTTCACTCTTCAGCCTATGTAAAATAAATCTCTTTTCATCATTTGTCCAACGAAAATCCTGTTTCATGTATGGCAAATAGATTTTATCCAATGCATCCAATTGTAACAGTTCATAATGCTTTAAGATTTCTTTATCCGAACATGATTCTAAAGCATCAAAATTAATTGCACCATTTTCCAACACATAATGATTTTTTAATTTTTTATGATGACTATTTTTCCGAAGTGCTTCCCAGACTTGTTCCCAATATATTTCAAATGTTTTTACGCCATTTTTATCCTTCTTCATGAATGAATATGGTAGTACCCTTTCTTGATAACAAATGTATTCATCATCTACACGAAAAAAAAATGTATTAGGATAATTGATATCACTACTTTTTCCGGATGACATAAACCCAATCCCAAAATATCCATAATTATTGTTCTCATCCTTATATTTCTTCCAGAACATATAATCAATTTTATCTAATTTGGTTGAAAAATTTTTAATTTTAGTATAATCAAACTTAACAATCTGTCTTGCTTGTATAATATCTAAAATCTTTTCACTACTAAAATACTGAATTCTTCCTTTATATATTTCGTCAAAGTGTTCACTGTTTTCAAATTCATCTATATCTATTGCATCTTCTCCATCACTACACATTCTATTATACAAATCAGTTGCACTTAAACGTTTTTCTTTATATTCAAACAAAATCGGATTATCTACAAGATATTGCAATCCAAGTAAGTGTGGTAAATCTTGTGGATTAAAAGCAAACTTTATTGTATCACCATTACTTAAAGGAATCTGAATATTTGTCTTTATTAACTTTTCATAATCAGCAATAATATTTCTAATTATATTCAAAATTTTGCCTCCGTAAAATAATAAATGTCTCCTAGGAAACCTAGAAGACACTTATAAGCATTTTCACCTTTTCCTCCGAAGAGTAAGATACTGTTGGCTCAACGCCTAAACCAACGTGAAGACCTCCATTTGCATTTGGTATCACTCACACAAACTTCATCAGCCAAGTAGTTCTTCGCCCGTAAGCCAAAAGAACTATTCTTAATATATGCACGTAGCATACAATTTATTAACTACTTTTCCAATCAAGTCTACCATATTTCTTTTTACCAGTCAACTAGCAACTTTATAACAAACTTACTTTTCTACTTATATAATACACCATTTTCTTCAAATGCACAACATAAATCTTTTCTATCTAAATAAAGCATAACTCCCCATTTTTTCCATGCACCTTTGGGTGTTACACGAAGTGTAACACCCAAAGGTGCATGGTGTCAAGCATTATCGACTTTGTTTTTTGTAAACCTGTAAATTCCAATTCCTGACCATTCTGTGTACAGGTTTTTGATACTCCATTGATTCAATTCCTGCATCTTTTCTTCAGCTGCCAATTGCAAAATTCTATCAGCATCTTCTTCCATTGCACAACTATAGGAATAACTTCCAATAGCACTAGTTAGCAGTTCTGTCAATACGATTGCAACTACAACAAGAAGTATAAACTTTGTCTGTATTGATTTCATAAATTCCCCTCCCATCATCTTTTTTACCATTGTACCAAGTCGCTACGCGACGGCTAGCTCAATGTACATAAAATTACATATTTAAAATTAAAAAAAATATAGCAGTTTTTGTATATATGTTGTATTGTTAAGTCACCACAACAAAACAATTACATAACAACAAAACTGCTATGATTAGTTTAACATGGAATTTAAAATTTAACAACTACATATTTTATTTTTCTCGTCCACCACCTTTTTTGTAATGACACTCATTTACATTCATTACAAAGGAGAATTTATTATGGACTATTTATCAACTTTTATTCAAATGCTTCAGACAAAGAAGTTTTCCAAAAACACGATTCGTGCTTATGTTTCTTACATGAAACCTTATCTTTCCTACCTTGAAAAGATACAGATTTCTCCGGAACAGGCTTCCTACCAGAATATGCGGGATTTTCTGGATTACATTCAGTCTGAACGTGGCCTCTCGGACCGTACCATCAACATGATCATTTCCTATTTGCAGTTTTTCCACTCCGCCAGAGGAAAAAAGCCCGGCGAACCAAGACGGAAGATCACGCTTTCAAACGAAGAATTCATACGCCGTTTTCTTATGCATGTACTTCCTGACGGATTTCAAAAAATTCGTTACTATGGGTTCCTTAATAACCGCATGAAAAAAAATAACCTGCAGCTCATCTTTATGATTCAGGGGCATCAACGGTTTAAAGCCAGATATACTGGTATGTCGACAGCAGAACTTATCAAAGAAATATGGGATATAAATATTAACATCTGCCCTGCCTGTGGATGCTGCCATATGATAAATCTCGATAGAATTTATGTTCTCCCTAATTTTTACATTTTCACTAAATAGTTTTTTTGAATCTTCCTAAGTGAATGTTTACGAAGCATACCCTTTTTTAGGAAAATACATCAAAAGAACCTTTCTCCCCTGTTTTTTAATACGTTTTATAAAAAATTTAAAATATTTTAACAAGATAGAAAGAATACAATCCCCATATGTCTTGGCGAAAAGTCCGCGACTCGGTACAATTGGAAATCATCAGATTCAGAACAGCTGTTTTGGCTGTTCTTTTTTCTTGTATGAATCAGATGCTTTCCTTATAAATTATAATAAAAAATGACATCGACAACAATCCAGTAGGATTAGGACCAAGTAACCCGCCTTTCATTGATACCGAACAAAATGTTTCTATTCTCATAATTCATTCTCCGTTTCTTAAATTTATTATTTTTTCATGGTATTTCCTTTTTATCCTTGAATTGTCTCATAAAAAGAATAATCTACTGCTCCGTTCCTAATTTTTACAGCGATTTCTCGACTTAATTCTGAAAGTTCATCCAAATTTTCATCGTAATACGCCAAAGAATTATGATACAATTTTCCCCTTGCAAAATAATCTTTCAATCGTCTTATAACAACCAAAGCCTTTTCTATACGTTCCAATTGATAAGGAGTCAAGCAGTCTCCCTTTCTAGCTATTAGTAAAGCCTCTTTTACTTCCGTCATATTTTGTAACGGCGGAGTTCCCAATTTTTCAATCAGAAACCTTGCGTCTGTTGTATCTTTTAATTGCTTTTTCAATTCAGTTTCCGAAAAGTAAATCCCCGCTTCTCTGATTCTTTCTTTAGCCGGATCCGTAACTGCTAATTCAACCCATATCTCTTTTACCTTGTCAAATTCAATTTGTCTTTCTATATTCATTTTCTTTTCCTCACATTTCTTAATTATCAAATCACCAGACCATCAAAAGCATTTTTGCCAAGAAGTTGTAACTTTTAATCCAAAAAAGAGAATAACTAGTGGTAGCCTGCTTGCAGTTCTCCTAATTATTCCCTTCTTGTTTTTATTCAGTTTCGTTTTCTTCCTCTAATAACTTTATTAATGCAGAAGGTTCACACACCTTAACAGAAGATTTCGCATAGTCTTTCACATTTCTGGTTACTATGCAAT
>JBGVLX010000123.1:0-11994 GCA_045124495.1 Lachnospiraceae bacterium | reverse complement strand
ATAAAAGATACGAATGAGTATACATTTCGTACTTTTACAGTTATTATAATACATTTTATAAGAATAGGGGATAAAATTTATGAAAAAATTAATTAAGCCACTTATCATTCTGGCTGTAATTGGTGCTATTATAGCCGTGGTTGCCTCTTATGGAATGGGGATTTACCGTGATTTTATGAAAGATTATAAGGGTGATCAGACTTATCAGGGTGAGGATTTTACCTTAGAAGTTCCAATGGGTGCCAGTGCAGAAAGTATTGGACTATTATTAAAAGAACATGATGTGATTACCTATGAAAAGGCCTTTGCCCAGAGGGTAAAAGATTCCCAGTATAATGGGAAAATTAAGTATGGTACTTATACCATTACTAAGGGAATGACCATTGATGACATGATTGCATTGATGTCGGCAGGTGATGACAGGGAAACCTTAAAATTTACCATTCCGGAAGGATATTCCATTGAAATGATAGCGGCGAAACTGGATTCTGAAGGAATTTGTACGAAAGAAGATTTCCTTGCAGCGGTGGAAGCCACGGATTATGACTATGATTTCCTTGATTTTACGAAAAAAGAGGGAACAAAATATTATTTACAGGGATTTTTATTCCCGGCTACTTATGAGATTTTCGTAGGGGAAACTGCCCATGATATTGTAAATCGTATGTTAAAGGCTTTTGAGAATAACTATACAACCGAAATGCAGGAAAAAGCGAAAGAACTTGGTATGAGTAATTACGAAATCGTTACCATAGCATCTATTATTGAGAGGGAGGCGAAACTTCAGGAGGAACGCCCGACAATCTCAGGAGTAATTTATAACCGTCTGGATATTAATATGAAACTTCAGATGTGTCCGACGGTACTGTATCCGTTGACAGATGGAATGTATGACGTAAATCAGGTATTATATGACGATTTGGAAATTGAGTCTCCATATAATACCTATAAATATGAAGGGCTTCCGGTGGGACCGATTTGTTCACCTGGGGCAGCTTCTTTGGAGGCAGCGGTAAATCCGGAAAGTCATTCCTATTTGTTCTATCATACGGATAATGAAGAAACAGGAAGTCATATTTTCTCGGAAACCTATGAGGAACACCAGAGTACGAGGTAATAGCAGGGTGTATGATTGTTGGCGTATAACATAAATCATTGCCAAATTAAAATATTTTATATAAAAGTGATACAAAGAGAACAAATAGGCGAAGGGCGCTTTCGTTACGCTAGTTTGTAGCAATAGTAAATTCAAGTTACCTCTCTCATTACAAGCCGGCGGTCTCACAGAAGCCTGATTTATTTCTTTTGCATCATTTTGTATAAGAATTCGATAGTTTTGCAATTACCTAGTACTTTGAGAAGAAAAGGGGTGTATAATAGTGGAGGATATGGTTTTACAGTTAAAAGGCATTAAGAAACGCTACGGTTCCCAGCAGGTGTTAAAGCAGGTAGATGTTACCATAAATAAGGGACAAATCTATGGTCTGGTAGGTAAAAATGGGGCTGGAAAAACTACATTAATGAGAATTCTTACAGGTCTTACGAAGCAGCAGGCAGGGAGCATGTGGCTGTTAGGGGAGAATGGAAAGAATGGTTATGACGAAGCCAGGAAAAAAATGGGTTCCATTATTGAAACTCCAAGTTTTTACCCGTTTTTTGATGGAAAAACCAACTTAGAATACTATAATCGCCAGCTTGGTGGTAAGGCTAATGTAGATGAAGTTCTGGAGTTAGTGGGTTTAGGAAAGAGTGGGAAAAAGAAGTTTAAAAACTATTCTCTTGGAATGAAGCAAAGACTGGGAATCGGACTTGCCATCTTAAATGACCCGGAATTTCTGGTTCTGGATGAGCCCATTAACGGTCTGGATCCTATGGGAATTGTAGAAGTTCGTAATTTAATCCGTAAGTTAAACCAGGAAAGAAATATTACCATTATCATTTCTTCACATATTTTAGGGGAACTGGAGTCGATTGCTACGAATTATGGGTTCCTCGATAAAGGAATTATTTTAGAAGAATTAAGCAAAGAGGAACTGGAACATAAATGCCGTCCTAACTGGAAAATCCGGGTGAATGAACCGGATAAGGTGCTTTTGCTTTTGCAGGGAAAATATGGATTTTCTCAAATTGAGAAGGAAGAGGGCAGCTTAATTTTAAAGGAATCTATATTAAATCCGGAACAGCTTACCAGGGAAATCGTGGAAAAAGGGTATGATTTATATGAGTTTTCCATGATAAATAAGAGTCTGGAATCCTATTATCTGGATTTGATTGAAAATCATAAGAGCGGGAGGGAGAAGGTATGATAGCATCATTAAGAGCAGAATGGTATAAATTAACCCATCGGGCTTATCCTTTTATTTTCCTTCTGCTATCCATGGGATGTGCAGCCTTGATTGTTTTGGTGACGAAGATGATTCTTCCCATGATGGAGCATTTTAATATGGGATACGATGCCGGACAGGTGCTGGATATGGGATTTTATGCTTCTAGTAATATTGTATGGTATCTGTTGATTGTAACAGAGGACATCGCCTTTACCAGTGAATATAAGTTCCGTACCATGAAAAACGTGATTACCCGGGGAGAAAACAGAACGAAGTTATATCTTTCGAGGCTTTTCATGGGGTGGATGGTACTTGTGATGGGAGTGGTTCTGGTGACATTGACCTACATGGCTTGTGTAAGGATTTTTTATGGAGCAGACCCTAGTCTCACGCTGGAAGGATATGTAAGCCTTGCGAAACAGGTACTTTGCGGCTTGTTTTTATGGATGGGAGGTCAGTCTTTGATACATATGATGGCCTTTCTGATTCAAAATGAAATGCTTTGGGGATGCGGATATCTGGCGATTTTTTCTTTTCTTCCAAATGGTGTCTGGATTCTAAAAAGTGTATTTGGAGATAATGCGGTGTTGGAGTTGTTTTCAGATTCGTTGCTGACTACCCAAATGACCAATCTGGTGAATGATGGTGTGCAGGATGCAGGGACCATTTTATCCTGTTTTTTGATGGGAGCAGTTTATGTGATTGTGACAACGATGGTTGGAATTTTGTTTTTCCGGAGAAAGGAAGTAAGATAGAAAAAATAAAAACCCCGGCTTCTAGCCGGGGTTCGTTTTATTTTTCTAAGATATATTTCGCTGTTTTTTCAAGGGAATTCTTATATTCTTCATCAGAAGAATTAGGGAATACCACTAATTCAGGAATATTGGCTGGTCTGGTGAAATCGCAGCTGGCAATATATTCATCCCAGTTTTCCAGTTTCCAGGTATCACGATCCGAATTTCTCTTAATCATACGCTGACGACAAACTTCAGGGTCTGTCTCTACCCAGATAAGAACTAATTCAGCACCTTTTCCTGCTAAAGTTTTACGTAAGTTTGCCATCCATTCCAAATCACGGATTTCTTCGGTGAATGGGGCATTGATTAATACCATATTCGCATAATCCAAAGCTTCAAAAGCTAAGTCTAGAATAACATTATATTCATAATCACGAATGTTCTCTTGGAAGAAGTCAGAACTACGATTATATTCTTCCCCTGCTACAACGAAAATCTGCTTGGAAAGTCCAATCAAAGTGTCTTTATCTAAGTATACGATATTCTTTAATGCTTTTGATAGTTCTTTTGAAATAAATGTTTTTCCACAAGCTGGTGGAGAAGTTACAAGGATTAATTTTTTCATTGGTTTTCACTCCATTATCTATATTTTTTTATCATTATTTATTTAAAGATATAGTACATTACAATTATACAACATGAAAAAAAATAGTCAACAATTAATTCGCAAAAATATTGACAAAAAAACAGAAATTGTTACTGATTCTGTTTGTTTGTTGCAAAATTAAAAAATGAATAATTTATGAACAAATATGAAACAAAAAACACCGCAAAAAAGAACAAAATATGAAATTCTGCAGTTCACGCAATTTTTTTTACGTTTCACACCTTTTTGATTGAAAAAAATTTTGGAATCAGTTATAGTAAACACAAGTTAAGGGACAGAAAAAATTCAACTCATGAAAGTTTTCACCGACGGACATGACCGAAGGGGCTGTATGGTTTCACCGCCTACAGGTTTGAATTTTTAATAATATATATTTGCTCCAAGAAAATTTTTTTATATGAATAATAGTTAGTAGCTGATTAGAATCTCTAATCAGCTACTTGTAGTTTTAGGGCTTTTAAGGTAAAATCGAAAATAGAATGAAACCAATGGGGATAAAATAAAAAAATAAAACCAAAGAAAATGATGCAAAACGAATCGGTGAAGCAAAAGAGCAGATGCGGGAGGATGAAAATGGCCAGGAATTTAACTTTATTAACAGATTTATATCAACTTACCATGATGCAGGGATATTTTTGTAATCAGAAGAATGAAACAGTGGTGTTTGATTTGTTTTACCGGAAGAATCCTTCTAACGGCGGTTATGCCATAGCGGCGGGATTGGAACAGGCAATTACCTATATAAAGGAACTTTCATTTACTTATGATGATGTGGAGTATCTTCGGGAACTTGGAATATTTAGTGAAGAGTTTTTAGAGTATTTAATGGGATTTCATTTTACCGGGGATATTTACGCGGTGGAAGAAGGAACGGTAGTATTTCCAAGGGAACCATTGATGAAAGTGGTAGCACCGGTTATGGAGGCGCAGTTAGTGGAAACCGCCCTGCTAAATATCATTAATCATCAGAGTCTCATTGCTACCAAGGCATCCAGGGTTTGTTTTGCGGCAAAGGATGCGGTGGTGATGGAATTTGGCTTAAGAAGAGCCCAGGGACCGGATGCCGGTATTTATGGAGCCAGGGCAGCGGTGATTGGAGGATTGAATGGTACGTCCAATGTGCTGGCCGGCAAGATGTTTGATTTACCGGTAATGGGAACCCATGCCCATAGCTGGATTATGAGCTTTAAAGACGAATACACCGCTTTTTTGGAATATGCCAATAAATATCCACAAAACTGTATTTTATTGGTAGATACCTATGACACCTTAAAATCAGGAGTCCCAAATGCTATCCGTGTGTTCCGGGAGAAAAAAGAGCAAGGGGTAACCTTTGGTCAGTATGGCATCCGTCTAGATAGTGGAGATTTGGCTTATCTTTCCAAGAAAGCGAGAAAGATGCTGGATGAGGCAGGTTTCGAGGATGCGGTGATTTGTGCTTCTAGTGATTTGGATGAATATTTAATTGACAGTTTAAATATGCAGGGGGCAAGAATTGATTCCTGGGGAGTGGGAACCAATCTGATTACCTCTAAGGATTGTCCGGCCTTTGGTGGTGTATATAAATTGGCGGCCATTCTTAAGGAAGACGGAACGGTGGAAAATAAGATAAAAGTATCTGAAAATCCGGCGAAAATCACAAATCCGGGAAATAAGACGGTATTTCGTTTTTACGATAAAGAATCCGGAAAAATTAAGGCAGATCTGATTGCCTTGGCTAAGGAAACTTATGATCCCACAAAGGACATTGAAATTTTTGATCCGGTGGACACCTGGAAAAGAAGCACTTTAAAAGGGGGAACCTATGAAGTGCGTGAATTACTGGTTCCTGTTTTTAAGAAGGGACAGTGTGTTTATAAGAGTCCTTCTGTTATTAAAATGCGGGAAAAGTGTAAAAAAGAATTAGATACTTTATGGGAGGAGAGCAGACGTCTTGTGAATCCTCAGGAAGTTTATGTGGATTTGTCCCTTCCTTTATTTGAATTAAAAAATAAATTATTGGAACAAAGAAGCAGTAAGGATAAGAAATAAAAAGAGGGAAGTGAGCAGGAGAATGAAAATCATTCATTGTGCAGATGCACATTTAGGTTCGGATATCCGTTCTTTGGGGCATTTAGGTGGAAAACGGAAGATGGAAATCAGGGAATCCTTTTATAAGATTCTTGCACTTTGCGAGGAAGAAAAGGCGGACATACTTTTCATTTCCGGTGATTTGTTTGATCAGCCAACTCCGGATAAGGACTTGGTTCAGCAGGTAATGGAGCAGATGGAGAAAATACCTGAAACCAGAATTTTTATTGCACCGGGAAATCATGATTATATTTGCCTGGATTCTTGCTACATGACGGCAAAGTGGCCGGAGAATGTTACTATTTTTAAGGGGGCATATGAATGTGTTGCCATTGAAGAATTACAGGTAAATGTGTTTGGGGCAGCATTTCAGGGGGTGAATCAGGAGATTCCATTGCTAAAGAAGAAGGAAGAAGCCATTGGCTATGTGAAAAATGATTATTTGAATCTTGGAGTTTTGCATGGAGATCTGGTGTCCTCTGTTACAGGCAGTAACTATAATCCTATTACCGTAAAGCAGATAGAAAATTCAGGTCTTGATTATCTGGCCTTGGGACATATACATCTTCGCAGCGAGGTAAAAAAGGCTGGAAATACTTACTATAGTTATTGTGGAAATCATGATGGCAGAGGGTTTGATGAATTAGGAGAAAAGGGAGTCTATGTAGGAGAAATTAAAAAAAATTCCTTTTATGAATTAGAACCGGATTTTTCTTTCCGGAAAGTGGGGAACCGTAAATATTTAGAAGTAAAGTTTGAACCTGGAAAACAAATGAAAGAAGAAGTTGTCAGTGAAGAGGAAATTGCAAAAGCTCTTCAGAAGGAATTGGAAACATTGGATTTTGAAAACTGGCGAGAGAATCTTTATAAAGTAGTATTTACCGGAGATATGCCGGAAAATGTGGTATTAAATCCGGAAGGAATCAAAAGCTGGCTTTCAGAAGTGTTTTTTCTAAAAATAAAGGATAAGACAAGAATTGCAGTGGATTATGATCAGGTGGCAAAACAGCGTACCTTAAAAGGTATGTTTGTGGCGAAAATGCGAAAAGCCATAATGGAAGCGGAAAGTAAGGGAGACACGAAGAAACAGTCTGTTTTAGAGGAGGCCTTATCCATTGGATTAAAAGCGTTTTACACGGAGGTTGGTTATGATGTGGATCAATAAAATAATCATAAAATCTTTTGGTGGGCTAAAGAACGTTAGTCTGGAATTAGAACCGGGTTTTACAAACCTTGTTTGGGAAAATGAGGCAGGAAAATCTACCATCATGGCATTTATTAAGATGATGTTTTATGGTAAAGTTCCCGGAGGCAATGACATCAGTAAAAACCTTCGAAAAAAATATCTTCCGTGGGATGAAAGTAAGATGGAGGGAGCCATAGAATTTCAAGTGGGGGATTCTTCTTACCGGTTAGAGAAGTCGTTTGGAAAGACCGCTGCCGGGGATAAGGTTCATTTGATTCATTTAAATAGTGGGGAAGAGATTAAGGTTTCTAAAGACGTGGAACTTGGACAGCAATTTCTGGACATGGATTTAGGGGCCTTTGAAAAAACTATTTTTATACAAAATACCGGAATGATTTCCGGAAGTGGCGACAAGGACTCTGTGGCAGAGAAGATATCAAACCTTTCCAATGGCATGGAAGAAGAAGTCTCCATGGAACTGGTGCTCAAACGTCTTTTAACAGCGAAAGAGGAACTGATTTCGAAAAGTGAAAAAACCGGAGAACTGATTCGTAGAAAAGAAAAGGTTGAGGAGCTTTTAAAGGAGAGAAACCGTCTTCTGGCGAAAGAAGAGGAACAAAAGGAAATTACAGTTTCCATAGAGGAGAAAAAACAAAAATCCAAGGAAAAAGCAGAAGAAATCCGAAGGATAAAAGAAATATTAGAACTTCAAAAAAACAAAGAATTATTGCAATATAGTGAAGAAGAAGAGACTGCCATAAAAAATAAAGAAGTGTACTATAAGGAAAATCTTTTTGTTACCCAAGAGCATAAAGAACGCTGCCAGACATTAAAGGAGTGGATTGCCAAAGAAGAGGCAATTATGGAAACTCAAGTAAAAAATCTTCAGGAATTAAAAGAGCAGCAAGAGGAAAAAATAAAAAGAAAGAATGAAATGCAAATGGATTTTGACGCAGACGGGGAAGAAAGAAAAAACCAAGAAATGCAGCAGCAAAGGCAACGTCTTGCGGAAATCAAAGAAGAAGAAACCTCTCTTTTGGAACAGGAAAAACAGTTGGATTATGAATCTTTGTTGATGGAAGAACATCCTGAGCCGGGAACATTATCAGGTTCTAAGAAGGCTCTTGAGGATGGAAAAACTCTTGGGATGAATAAAAATATTGAATTGGGAAACTATTCTGAATTGGAAGAATTGCGGGGGAAGGCAGAGAGTAGAAAAAAAGATAGGGAGAATATGGTTTCGAATAAGAAAAAATGTATGATTCTTTCGGCAGTTTTATTGTTATCTGGTGGCATATTGCTGGCAGTTTCATTGGTGCCGGGACTTATTGTGCTTGTGTTATCGGCACTTGCATTTTTCTTTGGTAGTAACTTAGGGACACGAATTCGTAATCTGGAGACAGAACTTAAAACATTTGAGGATGAAATCCGTTCTAAAGAAGAAGAGATAATATTGCAAAAACAGCGTAGGAAACAGGATTGTGAACAAAAAAGAGAAGAACTTCACAGGAAGAAACGCAAACAGGTGGAAGAAGAGAGAGAGTTAAACCAAAAATTACAGGAAGGTTATCAGTGGCTTTCTAAATGGCAGATAAAAAATGAGCAGATTCTGGCTTTGGATTTGGAACTTCGGGAGTGGAAGGAAAAAATAAATCGTTTGGAATCTGAAAATGCAATAGAATTGGAAAAAATCCAGAAAAATAAGGCAGAACTAGGTTCTATTCTAGGATTGTATCGTGTGACAGAAATCAAGGAACTGGAAGAGAAGATAAGGAAACAGCAATTGCTGGAAGAAGAAATTTCCGGTAAAAAATTAAAAGTGGATACAATTTATGCTGCTTTCGGAATGGAACGGATGTCGATTCAGGAGTTAAGGAACCGCATCAAAGAGGCAGAAAGTGGATATTCGAAAGAACAGCTTGAGATTTCGAAAAGCCGCTGGGAAGAGCATATGGATGATTTGCAGCGGGAGTACGAAGTCCTACAAAGGGAACAAAATGAACTTTATAAAAAGTGCCAGAAATTAGAGCAGAATCCGGAAGACTTAGAGCAAAGAATCCAGGAATTAAAAGCCGAAAATCAGGATATGGAACAATACTACGAAGCAGTACGAATTGCTTATGAGACCATGAGTGAAACCACACAGGAAATTCGCCAGAGTTTTGGTCCAAAGTTAAATGGTAAAACAGCAGAGTATTTCAAAAAATTAACCAATGATGCTTATGAGGATGTATTGGTACAAAGTGATTATGGAATTATGGCACTGAAAAAGGGAGATATTTCCTATCATTCTTATAAATACTTAAGTCAGGGAACCATTGACCAGGCATATCTGGCACTCCGACTGGCGTTGATTGAAATTATATCAGAAGAAACAGCCGGTCAGCGACTTCCGTTATTTTTGGATGATATTTTCATGCAGTATGATGCGCCAAGACGTAAAAGTGGAGTGGCGTTTTTAAAGGAATATGCCAAGGAAGGTCAGGTGATTTTGTTTACTCCAAGACCGGTGGAGTAGATGAATGCAAAAATATTTGTGGTAAGAATTGAGGAATGGATAAATGCCACATGGGTTTGTTATGGTGATATTTTTAGATTCATATTGTGAATTATCTAGGTATATATTTCTTTGTTTCGGACATAATAGGAGGGTACTAAAATTTCAAACCGAAAGGTAGAAAGGCAGGCATATATTATGTCAGAAACTAACGCAAAAAATAACCAAACAAACAAAACTAGCAACAAGGCAACCAATGGTTCTAACAATGGTTCTACAACCAACGCTTCTAACAATGGTTCCACATCTAATGGCGCAAACAACAATGCACAGAACACAACAGGTAACACACAGCAGGCAAACAACAAGGCTCAAAACAAGCAGACAAACAAGGCTTCAAACGCTAGTAAATAGTTGAAGTTAATGTAAAGAGGATGCTGTCATCGTAAAGATGGCAGCATTCTTTTTGTGGAGGAGGGAAATTATGGGGGAGGACGAGAGGAAAAGTGGTATTTTATTTGTAATTTTTATATGATATTGTTTATGTTTGAAAGGTTAAGAGTGTCGACAAGCTGAAAAGTCATATTTCATTGGGGACTTTTTAGTGGTGGTATCATATTATAAGAAAAAAGGGGTATTTTTCATGGTGGATACAATTCTTGCAAAAGACGTGTTATCAACAGCAGTTGCTCAAAATGCATTAGTGATTGATGTGCGGGATTACGAAAGCTTTCGAAAAGGGCATATTCCTATGGCTATCTGGATGGATTTTGAAGAAATTAAAAGGGGAAATGTTAAAATTCGGAAGAACCGGCCTTTGATTCTTTACTGTGAACGTGGTTCCACCAGCCTGCTTGCAGTAAAAGAATTGGAAAAACAGGGATATCATGCAGTCAGTGTGATTGGAGGCTTTCGCCAGTATAAAGGCCCGATTGCCAGAAATAACAAATTTTAGAGAAAAGGTAATCGGTAAAATTCATTTAGGAGGATGTAAAAGAGAAATAGATAAGAAAAAATATATATAAATCGGATAGAATAAAAATCGTTTCGGAAATTATGTCATTTTTGCTGATAAAACCAGATGAAAATAGAAATTATTTCTATGGTAACACACATTGACATTGGTAATATAAAAACGTAAAATGAAAGTTAAGTTAGTGATTTAGAATAATTTTTTCAGGAGAACATATGAAGACGATAGAATTGATTGCTCCTTGTCATTTTGGGCTGGAGGCTGTTTTAAAAAGAGAAATTTTAGATTTAGGTTATGAAATTAGTAAAGTTGAAGATGGAAGAGTGACTTTTATCGGTGATTTAGAGGCGGTTGCATATGCCAATGTATTTTTAAGAACCGCTGAGCGTATTTTAATTAAATTAAAAGAATTTGAGGCATACACTTTTGAAGATTTGTTCCAGGGTACAAAAGAGATTCCTTGGGAAGAATACATTCCAAAGAATGGAAGATTCTGGGTGAAAAAGGTAGCCAGCGTAAAGAGTAAACTTTTTAGTCCTTCAGATATCCAGTCCATTATGAAAAAAGCGATGGTGGAGCGGTTAAAATCGGTATATAAGCTGAACTGGTTTGAGGAAGATGGTGTGGACTTTCCGGTCAGGGTGTTTATTAATAAAGACGTCGTAACTGTGGGACTGGATACCACAGGGGAATCCCTTCATAAGAGGGGATACCGTACCCAGGCAGGACTTGCGCCTCTTTCCGAAACTCTGGCTGCAGCTTTGATTTTATTTACTCCATGGAAGAAGGACAGGATTTTAGTGGATCCTTTTTGCGGAAGTGGAACTTTTGTCATTGAAGCTGCCATGATAGGGGCAAATATTGCGCCTGGAATGAATCGGGAATTTACCGCTATGGACTGGGAGCACCTGATTACAAAGAAGCAATGGATGGATTGTCTTGAAGAGGCCAGGGAACAGGTTGACTTAGAGGTAAAAATGGATTTGCAGGGATATGATATTGACAGAGGCGTCCTTAAGATTGCCCGTGAAAATGCGAAGCGTGCAGGAGTGGAACACCTGATTCATTTTCAGCAAAGAGGTATTAGTGAATTAAGTCACCCTAAAAAATATGGCTTTATTATTACCAATCCGCCTTATGGGGAACGTCTGGAAGAAAAAGAGGATTTACCATATTTATATCGTGATATCGGGGAGAGTTTTGACCGGTTAGAAACATGGTCTAAGTATATGATTACTTCTTATGAGGATGCTGAAAAATACATCGGTAAGAAGGCGGATAAAAACAGAAAGATATATAATGGTATGATAAAGACCTATTTTTATCAGTATTTAGGACCGAAACCGCCAAAGAGAACAGAGAATAGGACATCAGAAAAGTAGGGCTTTATTAGGGTTTGGTATGTACTTGAGAAAACATAAAATTGATTCTTATGTATTATATAGGATTTTATTAGGAACTGGAATGTAAGTTGAGAAAATATATAGTTGATTCTTATGTATTATATAGGATTTTATTAGGAACTGGAATGTAAGTT
>JBGVLX010000122.1:0-12903 GCA_045124495.1 Lachnospiraceae bacterium | reverse complement strand
ATTTGCATGAATGTGGAAGAAGCAGATAAAAGAGATTCTATTACGAAATTTTCATTATCTGCCGAAAATATAGTTGGAAACTACTTTCCAAAAAAGAAAAACTACGATTTAATGACCGGTATTCTGATTTGTATTTCAAATTATACCGCAGATGATGCCGTACCGGAAGACGAACGGAAACTAATTGGATTGTTAAAAACTTTGTTTTCTGATAAAATGACAAAAGAGGAAAAGAAAGAATCGTTGCAAAGTGACTATGATATTCAGATGAATGATAATATTAACAGGGAGCTGATGGATATGTGTAATTTAGGTTATGGTGTATATGAACGTGGGATGGAAAAGGGAGAATTGAAAAACTTACTTAGTCTGGTTCAGAAGAAATTCACGAAGGGAAAGTCCTGTTATGAAACCTCTGATGAATTAGAAACAGACCTTTTCATCATAGAACAAATTTACGAAGTCCTTGAAAATGCTGCACCGGACTCTACACAGGATGAGTTACTGGATATTTTATTAGAAAAGAATCTCTTACAGAATGTGGTGTCATAAGGCTTATGACACCACTGTTTATATCAATTATTTTGAATCATGAAATATAAAACTTCTATTATTTCTTACCAAATATTTGTACCCAATAATACCGGTACTGACCATAGGAACCATTTCCTTTTGTAATAAAACAACCTACACCGATGCAATCATAGTTACCTAACATGTTTGCATTATGTCCGGAAGATTCTTTCCAACCCTTCATTACCGCCTCCGGAGTCGCATATCCTGCAGCAATATTCTCTCCCATACCATTATAAATAGATTTATTGGAAATAACCGAAAAACAACTTTCTCCATTCGGACGTGTATGGGAATAATAATATGCTGTTTCATAGGAACGAAGGAAAGAAGCATCTGATAAATCCGTCATTACTGTAAGCGGAGCGAGTCCTTTTTCTGCACGATATTCATTTACTAATTTTACCACCTGATTTGCATAATCGGTATCCAAGTACCCCACCACAGTAGTAGTCTGACCATTTCCTAAATCTATCGTATAAGTCGCATACTTTTCACTACAGGAACCGTCAGCACTTATTTCATAATTATCAATAATTGTATTTCTTGCCATGGTTCCATCCTGGTAAAAATAGTAATGCTTTCCATCCACCTCACACCAGCCTGTCTTCATGGCTCCGTCATTGGCTCCTCCAAGATAGTACCACTTTGTTCCTTCCTGGTACCATCCTGTCCTCATAGCTCCATCGTTGACTCCTCCAAGATAATACCACTTTGTTCCTACTTTATTCCAGCCCGTCTTCATGGCTCCGTCGTTGGTGTCTCCTAAGTAATACCACTTTGTTCCTTCTTTATACCAACCTGTATCCATATAACCGGACTGATTAAAATGATACCATTTTCCGTTGATTTTTTCCCATTTCGAAACCGGATAGGTCCCATTTTTTTCCTGCCACCACCATCCGGTACTGTTTCTATGCCACTCCGCCGCCTGTACCGGAGCCGGTGCAGCAAGAGTGCCGGCTAAAACAGTTGTTAAAATCAAGGCAGCTAATTTTTTAGACAATTTCTTTGTTTTTTTGTTCATATTCATAGCGCTTCCTCTCCATTTCTTTTTTAGGTCATTACATTTTTCTTTATTTTTTAAGTATCCCATACTATTTCATTGTAGTCAACATATTGAATTTGGATTTCTCTTCCTTCTGATTCATTTCGCACATCTCCCCCTTCCTTCTGAACTCCTCCATTTTTGCTTCTGGCAATTCAAAGTATTTCTCATGCCGCCTGATGTCATATTTCTTTACTTTTTGAGGCTCTTTTCCTCTTGTAAACAAATACGCTTCTCCTAAAGGCATATTCAGGATGGTGTTTGTGGTCTTGTTGGCCTTGGTTCCAATGTAAGCGGCTGTTTCCACATCCTGTCCACCCAGATAAAGACAATTATCACAATTATTCACAATCGTCATGGACTTGGCATGTCCGTAAAGATCGTTTAACTGTGAAATACTTTGGAGTATTATGCTGACATAAATTTCCCGAGAACGGATGACAGACGTAATTTTATCGAAATCCGGAATGTAGGCATTTGCGGCAAAGTCATCTAATATGAATCGTACCGGCACCGGAAGCCTGTGATTCTCGTAGTCCTTATCTGCACTTTGGCATAGCACCTGAAGCGCCTGGGTGTAAAAGAGATTTACCAGCTTGTCCATGGAACGATCCATGTCACTGACGGTCAGGAACACTGCTGTTTTTTCTCTTCCTAATTCTCGAAAATCTATTTTATTTTTGCTACGGTACATTTTAATGGCACCATCAAAGTTCAGGACACTTATTTTACCTGCAATGATTCCACGAATACTTTCATGCATCTTCTCTGCTGTCTTAATATCACGAAACATTTTATATCTGCTTAGGGCAAAACTATCCGGATCCTGCATTTCTAATTCTTTAAAGAATTTATCAAAATTTCCTGTTGACATTTCATTGAAAAGTTTCAGGACATATTCCAGTGTGTGTTCTTTTTTCGGAAGGCATTCCAACACATATCCAATCATACTTTCGGTATACATGCGGGCTGCATAGTCCCAATACGGATCTTTCAAAGAGTCTACAGGAATCAGACAGGAAGAAATGGTTATAATATCCTGCGCATTGTATTTTTTTGTTTTCTTATCATACCGGATATAATCAAATGGATTATATCCATAAGAACCTGCCACATCAGTAAAATCAATATTTATAATGCGATAGCCATGGTTTTTAAGTACCGGACCAACCTCAGACAGCAGACTTCCTTTCGTGTCCGTAATCACCAGACTTTCATTGCACTGCATGATGTTAGGCTTTACATAACTACGGGTTTTTCCGGAACCACTAGGTCCGAGAATCAGGTCATTGTTATTTAACCCGGTATTCCAAGTATTGTTGTCCATCCATTGGTCCTTAGCAAGAATTCTAAAATTTGTTGTATTCATAACTTCCTACTTCCTTTCTGAAATAAATGTCATTTTTGCTTTTTTTCCCTTACAAAGATTCTATGATACAGTCTGCCAGTCCGAATTTTATTGCTTCTTCTGCGTCGAAGTAGCTGTCAGTGGCAGTCTTTTTGTATACCTCCTTTAAAGATTTTCCGGTGTGTTCCGCTATAATTTTTGCTACGGTCTCTCGGGTTTTCATCAGGTCCTTGCTTAACTCCTGTAATTGAAGAGCACTGCCTCCAACTCCTCCGGCAATCAAAGGGTCATGAATCATAACCCTTGCATGTTGCAGCATCTGTCTGGTATCACCGGAAACAAACAGTACTGCCCCCATACTGGCGGCTATTCCGGTGCAAATGGTACGGATTGGGCATTTTATGGCTTTCATTACATCATATAAGGCAAGTCCGCTGGAAACCTCCCCTCCGGGACTGTTGATGTACATCACAATCTCCTTATTTGGATCCTGTTTTTGAAGATACCGAAGCTGGAGACATAGAGAATATACGGACTCCGCATTGATTTGCCCCACACATTCAATTTCCCGGTTTTGCAGCATTTCATCCCGGATGTCACAGCAAAACAATCCGCTGCTGGTTTCTTTGATAATTCTAGGTGTTCTAAATTCGGTTAGCATAATTCTTTTCCTCCTGTTCCTTTTCATACATTAAGTAAAATGGCTCAATTAAGGTTTGGTACAATGCTTTATACGATACTTCATCCTGATTTTCTATTGCTAAACTGCCCGCAGTAACAATCAAAACTAACAAATAACAATCGAAAGAATTTTCATATTCCTCCATTATTTTTTCATATACCCATTCCGGATATTTTTGATTGATCAGATGGCTAAGTCCCGAAAAATAGAAAGAAGTTTGCATTAAGAAGAAATCTTTTGCCTCTTTCACCGTACTGTCTGCCTTCCTAATTCTTTCCTTAAACGTTTGTTTTTCCATCATTTTTTTTCTCCACTATTTCGTTATACTTTTTATCTGCAGGTTTAACCAGAATTTCCATTAACTTTTTACCATCTTCTTTCTTATCTGATTGAAATATTTGATAAATGGCAACTGCTACCGACTGATAGTCCATGTTTTCTTCCAGTTTTCCATGTTCTTTTAAGGTAGCCTTCAATTCTTCAAGCTCCTTCGGAAAATCTTTTAAATACTCTTCTATGGAAAGTTTGGCAAAACTTCGAATGACGGATATTCCACAAGTACTATCACTAGGAAGCCCTCGATTTAGCCGTTCCATTCGTTCCGCAAAAGGAATCGGCTTTCTTTTTGAAATGTTTTTATTTTTATGTTTCCACTCCAGAATTTTGCCAATTTCTTCTAATGCCAATTCTGAACAAAAAGGACGGCAGTATACTTTCCCTCTTTCATTGACGGAGAATCCTTTTATCATTCCAATTTCTTCCCCATACTTAGTGGGAACGAAAACTTCTCTTATCTGTTCCTTTTCCCTTATAAAGCTTATTTCCGTCTTCCTTTCTAGCAAGTGTTGCTTTTCCAGTATTTCTTGCAACTCCTGCATGCTCATATCCTTCCACTCCGGGCTTAATAAATTTCCATATTTTAATGCCACCAAGGCAATGGGCCTTGCATGATATTTTGCGATGCCTCTTCTTTCTGAGTGAAGTAATTCCTCAATGTAATCATTCAGACAGTAAAATTCCCTCTTCCACATTTGATCCGCTTCTACGTTCAAAAACGGAACACCTATGATTCTTTCATGGCCTATCATTGTGGTTCCAATCTTTAAACCAACCGATGCAATGATGTCATCATTTTTACAGATAATAAATGGAATCCTTTCATTGTCCTCTTGATACTCCTTTAGCCTTTCTATCCACTGAGGACGTTCTTTTTCTATCCTTTCTATGTAGCAGATATCTTTCATTGGTACCCTGCAATATAGTCTCAAAGAGTTTTTCCTGAAAACCGGCAAGGAAATAATTCTTTCCTGCAGTTCCCATAGTTTTTCTTTTCTTTGCCCATATTTTCCCATGGTAAAAATACTCCTTTCTGCTGTTTTTAGCATTTCTTCCTTCATAACCAAAAACTGATGTAACACGTGCAGCCAATAAAAACCAGGGACTTTGGCTGCACTATTTAATTGTCAAGGTACAAAATGGTTCTGTTCTAAGTTGAACCATAAACCTAAGGGGCTTTTCAACCTATATCCATTCTATCCTAATTTTATTCCCCAGTCGTAAATTTTACGATACAGCTTGCTCTGCTTTTTGCAGGATGAGTTTTTGTTTAAGAGATAGGAAACCTCTGTTTTGGTCAAAGGTTCCTATTTTCATAAAAAAAGGCTGTCGCCTTTAAAAAATTTCTACAGAATATGGTAATATTTTTAACATAAATGATTCCATATTTTGTATTCATTTTCTAAAGCAACAGCCTCTTTCACTGCATCTTGAATCCCATTGTATCATATTGTGATTCGTTTTTTCCGAAGGTACTATATTTATCCAAGATTATTCAAATCCCTAATCATAGAAATACGGTTATTTGAGTTTTATTTTCTCCTGTCTTCTATTTTTCTAAAAAAATTAATACCCAGTGATATTCATCTTCACCAATCACTCCTGTACCTTCTGTTAGGATGCAGGCTACTCCAATTTTGGTATATTTCGGATTTAGCATTTGGTTATATGTTTCTCCTGAAGAATCATCGGGACCATATAATTCCATTATCTTAGAAGGGGTCCAATATCTCGTATTTCCTCTGGTTGAAATTAAATTCATCTTACCATAATAACCATATGGAAAAATCGTTCTTAACGAAAGACCATTTGGACGGCTGCCAAAAGCCCCATATGCATATTCACAGGCATACAGGCGGGCAGCATTGGTAACTTCTGTAGTTACAATAAGTGGTTCCAGACCATTGGCTATACGTTGTTGATTCACCAGTTCTACCATTTCATTTGCATAATCATTATGAAACGTTCCCGTTATCGTTCCGGTTTTTCCATCTTTCAAATCTATGGTATAAACCCCGCTATCGTTTAAAGCCGGAACCTGTTCCTTTGCTACACCATTTTTATCGAAATAATATTTACCAATCCATGTATTTGCTGCCATTCTTCCATCGGAATACAAGTAAAAGTACTCACTATTTATCCCAATCCATCCGGTAGCCATCGGTCCACCTTTTTTTAAAAAGTACCAGTTTTTACCATCCCAGTACCATCCGACCTTTATATCGCCATCATTTTTATCTCCTGCATAATACCAGTCACCTTCTGCCTGAAACCATCCGTATTTCATAGCACCATCATTTTCACCACCAAGATAATACTTTTTAATTCCCTCATAGTAAAAACCAGTGTCCATATAACCGGAAGCATTGAAGTGATACCAGTTACCATTGATATATTTCCACTGGGAAACCGGATAACTTCCATCATTTTCCTGCCACCACCAGCCAGTGCCGTCTTTATGCCACTGCGCCGCCTGCACCGATAGGGGACCAGAAAGTGTACCGGCAAGTACGGCGGTTAAAATGAATGCTGCTATTTTTTTTGATAAGTTTTTCAATTTCATAATAATCCCTCCTTAGCTTCTTTGATCTGTTGTATTAATTTTTCCTGCTACCACCAGCTAGTTATATATAAAATCTTTTATTTCAGATTCTGCCTTTTTTCAACATATGCAAGCCATCTTTCATAAGAAATAATTCCATCTACATATCTAACCTTATTCAGCCCACCTGGCGTTGCATCCACAACATAGTGTTCTCCATCTATCAATACATAAGTTACATAATGCCTGTATTTTGTAGGATCCAGATCCAACATCCATGTTGCATTTACCACCTGTGTTTCAACACCTATAAAGGAACAAAGTGCACTGAATTCATAATTTCCTGTATAACAGTCTCCTGTTCCTTCTCCGAATGCGCCGCCTCCACCAACCTTGTATTTACAAGACTGAAAATATTCCAGTGCTGCACTTACCTTTTCGTAGTCCGTCATTTCCGAAGTAATATGCGTATTAATCCATTCATCTATTCCGTCAAAGGATCTTTTCACTACTTCTAAATTCGGACGTTCCGTGACTTTATTACAGTGCCGGCATGTTTGATAGTCCCAGTAGTTTCCATATTTTGTTTCCACTATGTGATAGTCAACGTCACGGCAGACATGATTTTCTTCTTTTTCCTCCTCAAACCAATATCCGTAATAATTAATATAATAGTCTCCTATCCATTCATTTTTTCCCTTTTTCCCATCAGGATGAAAATAATACCACCTGTCTGCAACATACTGCCATCCGGTTTTCATCGCTCCATCATCATAATTCCCAAGGAAATATGTATTTTCTCCTTCGGTATACCAGCCGCTTCGCATTACCCCACTATCTCCATCACCAAAACAATACCATTTTCCGTTAATCTGATGCCATCCGGTCTTCATTGCCCCATCATTGGCATCCCCAAGATAGTACCACCTTATACCTTTTTGGTACCACCCGGTATCCATATATCCGGAAGCATTGAAATGATACCATTTTCCGTTAATCTTTTTCCATTCAGAAGTCGAGTAACTTCCATTATCTTCCTGCCATCGCCAGCCATTACCATCTTTTTTCCATTCAGCTGCCTGTACCGGAAGTGGTGCAGAAAGCGTACCGGCTAGTATGGTGGTTAAAACGAATGCAGCGATTTTTTTTGATAAATTTTTCATATTCATAGTAATTCCTCCTCGTCAAATTTGCTTTGAAGGTCGAATCGTTTCGACTTTTCTCACTTTTTGTTCATTATTATACTCAATATATTAAGTATAGTCAAGAATTTCCCAGATGCCTTTTTTCTTTTGTTGTTACCGGTTACTGAAAAAAAGGATTTTTTCCATAATCGTTATGAATTAATCCACACCTTGTGCCCCGGAATTCCTGCTATGTGATGATTATATTTTATTTGAAAATGTCATGTCGTAATTTTTACGATTCAAGATAGTGATATGCAAGGAACGACAAAAAAGAAGCCATTATATTCATGATCTTTCAATCATAAATATAATGGCTTCTTTATAAATGAGGGGGAGAGAGAATCAAAAAAAATATTTTGCTTGTCTACATGAATTATAATACTATTTAATTAAGTCCAAAGTATGTTAAAGTTGTTAACAATTTATGAATATTTTAAGGAAATTTTATGCTATATAATTGGTTTCGATCTTTTCTTTCAAAATTCCCTTAGCAATACGATTCGCCTCAAATTGTATTTTAATTATTTTCTCTGTTTATCGAAAATAATCGTCTATCCCATTGGCAATTCCTTCGGCAATTTTTTGCTGGTATTCGTCCGTTGCCATTTTCATATCCTCTGCCGGGTTCGTCATGTAACCCATTTCGACAATCGTAACCGGAACCTGGCACCAGTTAATACCACTCATGGTGTCTGTTTCCCATACATATTCTTTCTTGCATCCGGTACTAGCTACTAATGAATCTAATACCTTTTGGGATAAATTTTTACTTTCCGAATAATAATTCCCGTTATATGGATTTTGGGAAGTCTGGCAAATGGTCATTGCCCCATTGACTGACGAATTCGTGGAACCATTGGCATGAATACGAATGAAGGCATCCGCATTGGCTTCATTGGCAATGATGGCACGCTCACTATTACTGATATTTACATCATTGCTTCTACGAATCATAATCACCTGATATCCCCTTTTCATCAGTTCCGCTTCTAATTTTTCAGCCACCATCAAAGTCAGCTCATATTCTGCCAAGCCACTTGAAACACCGGAAGTTCCTGAGGCAACCTTAATTTTTGTTTCAGATGCACCGGGGCCTATGGGTTCTTTCTCATTATTTCCCTTAGCCTGATGCCCCGCATCAATCACTACCAGATATCCACTTGGAAGTTCCCCTTCTGTCACCAGATATTGGTCTGATACATAATATATTTTTCCTGAAATCAGTACCCTTGCCCAGCCCTCTGTTTCATCTATCTTCTCAACAGAATCTCTTCGATTCAATGTCATAAATACGTCCGATTGCGTATTTGGTTCCGTTCTGACATTTACTTTCTCCGAAGCGTACATCGTCACGGTTTCAAGATGTTCTAAGGAAGTCTCCTGTGTACCTTTCACATAAGTATCTTTCGTTTCCTTTTCATTATGATCCGCGTTTCCGGCTTCATCCTCATCGGTTTCGGTTTTATCCTCACTAGTTTCGATTTTATCCTCATTGGTTCCGGTTTCACTATTTTTTTCATCAGTATCTGTTTGTGCCGTGGCTATTTCTTGTCCATTGTCACTCTTCTTATCTTCTGCTATTTTACCGGACGCACTTTGATTTTTATTTTCTTTTCCCGCCTTATCATTTCCACATCCGGAAATCAGCGCCATGCATCCAAGCAGTACTGCAACCAATACTTTCTTTCTCATTTTTTCCTGTCTTCTTCCCTTCTGATCAATTATCCCAAGTACTCTCTATCTGATAAAATTAACGGTATCCTTTTTTTTCTGCATAGGTTACGATCAAATCTTTATTCGCCAGTTCATATTCATTAAATACAGAAGCATTAAACTCAGCCCCTTTGACCGTTCCCTGATACCAGTCTTTTCCTTCAAAGTATGCCTGCAATTCCTGATCTTCAAATATATATCCATGTCTTGCATAAATTTCATTTGTGGCAAGACGTATCTCTTCTTTTGTAAGACCTTCTAAATCTGATTCTTTCAAATACGCCGAATTGCTGTTAGGAAGGATGTAATCCCCTGTATTTTCCGTTGCAGCCGTACCTTTCTCCTCTTTTGTATCTGTACCGGCTTCACCAAACTGGGTTAAGTCTTCGCTCGCATCACAGGTATATTCTGTTTTCGCTGTTACCACTAAATCATTATACATTTTGCTACCATCGGTATATCCATTCAAAGTATACCATCCATTATATGTCAAATCTGTATATCCTAGGATGTTTGTGCCATTCATAGTGTATTCTACAGTTCCATCCGCTTTCATAATAATATTCTTAAAGCTAATTGGTAAATAAACCTTCTGTGGTTTAAAAATAGGATCCCCTTCTGCAATTCCTTCGCTTTCTCTTGAATATTTATGTGTCTCTTTTGAAGAAACCTCTGCTGTATAAATAAGATAAACCTTATTTACCTCATAACTCACATTGTCTTTTCTTACCAATACATAATTTCCGGCATAACTTAGATTTGTGTATCCTATGTAGTCCGTATTTTTAGCAAAGTACGCCTCAATACAATCCTGGGCATCTTTCTTCATATTATCCAGTGCTTCTTCGTCTAATTCTGCTGTTTTTTCCAGATATTTATCCACATCTTCGCAAGTATATTCTTTTGAGGTTGTGGCAACCTTATAGCCTGACTCTAATAACTCTTCTTCGCCCTCAAATGTAATGGTAACTACGTCTCCCACATTTAAATCATTGCTCTTATCCGCTGAAAACTTTCCAGTATAGGTTAAATCTCCATCATAATAGTACTCTAAATATACAAATGGGGCTGTTCCTTTAAAATTAACCTCTAAATCTTCAAAAAGGTCCACTTCTTCCAGTTCTTCCAACCCTTTTACCTTATATTTATAGGTATCCCCTACAAATTTAATTCCGTATTCTTTTGCTTCTTCATTGTCAAAGGAAATCTCTATCAGGATTTCATCCCCGTTGGATAACCCGGTTTCTTTCTCCGCGGTTACTTCTATCAGTTCTATGATCTCGTCAAATTCCCAATCTTCCATCTGTCTCTCCCGGGATTTGCTTCCTTCTTTCTTAAGTTCTTCTCCTTTCGCATCTGCAATGCATTCAAGAAGGGCTTCTTCATCCAGAGAAATCTCTGCATAACCCAGGGTATCATAACCATATACTTCCACCTTAATACATTCATCCAGTGGCACTTTCTTACTCATGTTTTTTAATATCAGGAATCCTGCTAACAATGCTACCGCTACCACAGCCAGAGAAACTAATCCAACTACTATTTTTTTCCCTGAGTTTTTCTTTCCTTTTGATTTTTTTCCTGAACTCTCTTTCTTGTCAATCACAAAAACTTCATCGGAATTTGTTTTCATCTGGTTCGCGCCAAAATCCCCGTTGGTTTTCGGTTGCATCTCATTCGTCACAAAATCCCCGTTCATCTTCGGTTGTTGCATCTCATTCGCCGCGAAATCCCCGTTCATCTTCGGTTGTTGCATCTCATTCGCCGCGAAATTCCCGTTCATCTTCGGTTGTTGCATCTCATTCGCCGTAAATCCCTCACCAGAATCTGGGGTCATCCCCTTTTCCAATAAATCATCGGATTTTAGTTCTTGTTGGTTTACATTAAGATTTGGTGTACTACTTACTTCATTCTTTTGCCCGCAAGTCTGGCAAAACAAATCCCCATCCTTTAACTGGGTTCCACAATTCTTACAAAAAGCCATGTTTCTTTCTCCGCCTTTCTTTTTTATCATTCAATTTAACTGAATTTTCCAATGCTCCATTATACTCAATATAGTGCATATAGTCAAGAAATTGTTACCATTTTCGTATAAATGCGTAAACAACAATCCAATATGAATAACCATAAATAAACCGAAATAAACTAAATTTCATTTTCTTCTTGCATATTAAGACAGAAAATAGTATAATACGAAAGAAAAAATATTAACGGAGGATAAAAATCATGGGAGTTGCATCATTAGTACTTGGTATTATTGCAATCATAATTGGCTTGTTTTCAGCAGGAGCGCTTGGTTGGTTCGGAGCGATTCTTGCAATCATCGGTATTATTTTAGGAGCAGTAGGAAGGAAAAATCCAGAAAAGAGCGGACTTGCAACCGCAGGTCTTGTTTGCTCAATCATCGGTTTAATCTTATGCTTGATTGTTTATATTGCATGTGTTGCATGTCTTGCAGCTTTATAGAATAAGCAAAATAAAAAGGCTTCCTAGTACCCATACTAGGAAGCTTTTTTATAATATAAGAAATTGATAGTACACAGAAAGGAAAGAAAATTATGCATATGTTTTTTTATGTGGGAGATTTTAAAATTCCGGTATATGGACTAATGATTGTTCTTGGGGTTGTGATTGCCAATTTAATTGCATGGTACATGTTACTCAAATATCAACTAGATGGAAATGATTTTTTAATTTTAGAAGGATATATTTTTCTAGGTGCCATTATCGGCTCAAAAGGATTGTATCTATGGGTTTCCAGAGATGTCATACAGTGGACTCGTTTATTAGAACTAGAGTATTTTAACACATTAATGAAGGGAGGATTTGTATTCTATGGCGGAATCATTGGTGGAATTCTCTCAATGATTCTAGGTGCTAAAATACATCATATCTCCGGCAAGCAGTACATACAAAAACTAATTTTTTTAATTCCTTTGACACACGGCTTTGGAAGAATTGGCTGTTTTTTTGCAGGTTGCTGCTATGGAACAGAGTATGATGGAATTTTTTCAGTGGTTTTTCCAAAAAACAGCATGGCACCATCCGGTATTCCTCTGTTTCCAGTCCAACTAGTAGAAGCAATTGGCCTGTTTATACTGGCACTCATAACATTCTTCTTTTGTAAAAAGGCAACTTCGTGGCGTGGCTTGGAAATATATTTGATAGGATATGGAATTTTTCGTTTTGGGCTAGAATTTTTCAGAAATGATTTAGAACGTGGTTTTTGGGGAAGTCTTTCAACGTCACAATGGATCAGTATTTTTCTAGTAATAGGCTGTCTTGCGTGGATGAAGTTAAAAAAGAAAGCAGAATCTTAATCATTATACATGACATGTATGGTTAAAAATAACCAGATGCCTATCACTGAAACAGCAAAAAAGAGCCATCCTATTCATAATGTTTCCATCATAAACAGGATGACTCTTTCATAAAATGAGGGGGAGAGAGAATCAAAAAAAATATTTTGCTTGT
>JBGVLX010000121.1:0-12205 GCA_045124495.1 Lachnospiraceae bacterium | reverse complement strand
AAGAAGTCGGAACAATTTCATCAAGGTCAATGTGATTTTCAAGCAGAGTAAGAAACTGAGGTTTGTCAGATTCATAAATTTCTTTACAATCTTCAAAAATATCTGCCAAAGAGAGTTGTTTTTGTGGTATCATAGATATATTTCCTTTCGGGGCGTGATTTATGGTTTCTAGCAACTCCATTATACCACAAACCGTGAGGAGATTTTTAATTTTAGTAACAAAAAAATGCCGTAATTATGCGGCTTGTGGCGTTTCGCAAACGCCTAAAATAAGAGAAATTTATGAAAGGAGAGAAAAGAAGGAGGAATTGAAGAGAGAATTATAAAAAAATAATGATTCAAAAGTAGTTAAAATGGTTGTTATATTTCAGGTTTTGATTAAAAATGTAGGAAAAGTATGAGTAGGAATAACAGAATAAAAAAGTTAATAGCTTATGTTTTAGTTTTTGTTTTAACATTTGCAAATATGGGATTTGGAGAGAATTCAAGTTTAGTGTATGCCGCAACAAACTATGTTTTCATCTATTTTGTTGATAATACAACGGAACAGTGGATAGGAAATGATGCGGCTGTAATGGAATTGGTAGATAATTCGAATGGACATGATAGTTATGTTATGAAACAAAAAGATGATATAACATGGTATGCAAAAGTACCAGAAAGTGCAGTGAACATTACCTTTAATCGGTACAGTGCAGATAAATCTACAAAATGGAATTCATGGAGTGCCGGTGGTAGAGATGATAATAATACATATGTAGCACAAGGACATGAATATGGAAATTGGGAAAGTAGAGAATATGCCGGCTTTTCAGTAGGAGATATTATTTATCTTGATATTTCTGAATTTACATCGTGGAGAGATAATAATGCATTGATGTATATAAATTTTACAGATGCTTCCAAAGAGGACAATGGTGGGAATGATGTCCATTTGTCAACTGCAGATAAGAATAAATTCAACGCAAAACTTACAAATTTTGAAGTAAGTGAGGATATTTATGCTTATGTTGTAACCAAAGAAGAGGCAGGAGCAGATGTATTAAGATTTTGGAGAGGAAATACTGATACTTTATGGAATTGTTCTGTAAAACTGACCTATGAAGAATATGAAAGTGGAATAAATTATATCAAAGTAACAGGATGGAATGACAGTGGTTCTTGTTATGAAGGCGATGATGTGATTGATTTTGAAAAAGACAGTGATGAAGATGGTCTTTCGGATTATTTTGAGATTGCTTTAGGTTGTGATAATACAAAAACAGACAGTGATGAAGACGGATTAAATGATGGACAGGAGGCATATTTGACAGGAACTCATCCTGCTGTATATGACTCTCTCATTAGTGATGTATCTGATTTTGATGCAGACACGGATGAAGATGGATTAAGTAATGGGCAGGAAATTGATTTAGGTACGGATCCATGTGCTAAGGATACAGATGATGATGGCATTCAAGATGGAGAAGAAGTAAATAGGATTGGTTCGAATCCTTTGATTCCAGATACAGATGGAGATACCTTAAGTGATGGAGATGATTTGACACTGGGCTTCAGTCCATTACTACAAGATACGGATGGAGATGGTATTTTAGATTGTGATGAAAGGGTTGCCCAGAGTATCAGTGTCACCATAGAGAATAAGGAAAGGACGGAAGTTTCCGGAGTAACTGTTTCTTTCGAAGGAACAGGAAATATTAACACGACTACCAAAATAGAAGATTTATACGGAGAAGATTTATATGTTTCAGCAACAGCAGGACTGGTAGGTGTACCGGTGGAAATTAACAGTACATCTAAATTTGACACTGCTACGATTTGTTTTTCCTTGAATCCGGATGCTGTCAGTGTGGAAGATATTGAAGATATGCTGGTATTATGGTATGATGAGGAAAATGATATTTTTGTCGTACAGGAAACCGCAATTGATACGGAAAATATGACAGTTTCTGCAACGGTTTCTCATTTTAGTAAATACATGATAGTAGACCAGAGTGAATGGTATGATGCATGGAGGGAAGAAATAGATTATACGGAGGGAATGGAGTGTACCTATGATACGGTAATAGCTATTGATTGTTCTTATAGCATGGAATATAACGACGCATTTTTTGACCATACATATAAGGATACCTTGTATCCGGGTTCATCATACACTGTAAACACATGTTACAGAAAATTGGCTGCGGAAAATTATATTCATACTCAGAGAAAGGGTGACAGAACAGCAGTGGTTTTATTTTCTCATTATGCAGAGGTTGCATCTCCTTTGACAGAGTCCAGATTGACAGCAATAGAAGCACTGGACGAAATTGATTTTCTGGGCGGTACGGATTTTGATACTGCAATTAATACAGCTGTTGGTGCTTTTGATGAAAGTAATACAGATGCGAAAAAAATGATTTTATTTTTAAGTGACGGAGATTCTACTATTGCTTCTGATACAATTGCTTTAGCTGCTTCAAAAGGAATTGTTGTTAATACAGTATATATCGGTTATCATTCAGAACGTACAGAACTTCAGGAATTGGCACATGGAACTGGTGGAAGGTATTATAAAGCAACTACATCGGAACAATTGGTAAATGTGTGCAATGAGATTGCAATTAAACAGAAGATTGATTTTACAGACAGAGACAATGACGGATTACCGGATGTATATGAAATTAGAGGAATGAAGACATCGAATGGTGCTAAACCACTTTATACAGATCCTGGAAACCCGGATTCAGATGGAGACGGACTATTGGATGGAGAAGAAGTGAAAGCAATTCCAACTTCTCAAATTATAAAAGTATTTGACGCTGCCGGCGTACCATGTGATATTAATGCGTATGTATTTAAAATGAAAAGTAATCCAAAATGTGTAGATACAGATGGAGATGGAATTAATGATGGGGAGGATAATCGTCCTAAAACGAAAGGGGTTTATTCTGAGGAAGTGGATGATATTGTAACTGGAGAATTAATAATTGTTTCAAGTAAGAACACATTTGCGGGACATGCTTTTTTAGTATATTATAGTTACATTAATGATACATTAGATTTTAGAAGATTGTCAGGTGGGTTTGAATACATGACTTGGAAAGAAGTAGAAGCGTGTAAATATGAAATCGGTATGAACGAATATGTAACGATAGGAAGTAGCAGCACAGTGCTGGGAGAAATTGAAACACCATTTGAATCTTTTGGTGATTTACATGATGGTGATAATTCAGGTATATTCTTTAATAGGGAATTTGCTGAGGAAAAAACTAATTATGACACGAAATATGATGAGAATAATTCGGAGAAATTCGAGCAGAAATATGATAAAAATTGTGCATATTCCAGACCGATAACAGAAGCACAAATAAAAAAGGTGATACAATACTGCGGAGATAAGGATTATTACAACGTATTAACGAATAATTGTGCAAAAACAGCGGTAACAGCATGGAATAACGCTTTTGACAAAGAAGAGTTTACATCTACAATTTCTCCTGGAAGTTTAAAGAGAGAAATAGAAGAAAAAAGTAATAGTTTTAAATTTGATTTATATAAGATTTTGGGGATAGAGATATGAGAGCGTTTATAGTTTTTTTTATAAAAGTAGTATTGTTGTTAGTAGCTCATTTTTTGAGCAATATTACAATTGCAGTATATGGGTTATATGATGATACGGGTTCCGGAATAGAAGGTTTATTAATGCTACTAGGAATTGCTCTTTTTTATCAAATGGTTGTTTATATGATTTATATGATTAACAAAATGGATGAAAGGGTATATAAATATATTTTTCTCGTTTTGAATGCGATATGTTTGGTAATTTCAGCGTGTTTTTGGGAGTGGCCATTCTTCTTTTTGAATTAATATTTCAGACTTGTTTCAAATTCAATATCACTTACTGTGATTTGTGCCTCGTAAAATACGGCACTTACCCCATTGAAAATATACATTTCTGCCGTATATATGCCAAATTACCTCGTAATACATATGATATAGCCGTTATAACATATATAAATGAAGGATTAAGGAGGAAACATGCCGGTTTTTATCATAAAAATAATAATATTAGGAGCATTACATTTTGTTTGGTTGCTAACATCGTTAGCTTCAGGTTATGTATGTTATCCAAGTTATTTAGATATTGGAAATACACAAGCATTGCTCTTTTTTAATTTATTATTGAATATAGCATTTTATCAAATATATGTATATTTGACATATTATTTATGCAAATTAAGAAAAAAGATATATAATATTATTTATTGGACTTTGAATTTTGTAGGATTGGTAGCAGAATTATGGTTTTCTATACTAGTATTAGTGTCATAACATAATAAATTGAATTAGGGAGGAAAAAGTGAAAAAACGTATAACATTATACAATGTAGCATTTCCATTATGGTTATTATGGCTTATGCCAATGACGTGGTTTGTGGTGTTTCCGGTTAATTTTTTTATTGATTTGCTTGTAATTGTATTGACTATGAAACATTTGAAAATTCCAGATATTAAACATAATTCAAAAGTGGTTATTTTAAGAGTATGGCTTATGGGGTTTGCCGCGGATTTAATTGGAAGTTGTGTTATGTATATCGTGACATTTGTTGATTTCGGAGGAAACAACCAATGGTGGGAAGGAGTACAAGATGCTATGTTAAATAATCCATTTCGAAGCAATATAGCACTTTTGTTGGTAACTGTTGGTGTAATAGTAAGCTCATTTTTTATTTATTTGTTTAATTATAAGTGGTGTTTGGAAAGGGCAAATTTTAATGAAATGGAAAGAAAAAAAGTAGCATTGTCTTTAGCAGTGCTTACAGCACCATATTTGTTTTATCTGCCAATAGAATGGTTTTATTGACATGCGTTGATTTATATAAAATTTTGAGGTTAGAGATAGACAAGGGAGTTGAATCTGATGGGTTTTGTTTTTTTTTCAAGTGTTTATGATTTTGTTATTTATCGTAGCATTTTTGATATTTATTTTTTTTAAGGGCATTCTGATTTTTATTCGTGGAGCGAAGATGAAAATACAAGGTGAAAACCAGAAAGCTGCTGGGATGATGTTAAAAGGTGGCTGGATAAGGGTAATTATACCTGTTCTAGCGGTTATATTTTATTTGGGATGCAGTAGCTTTTCGAAACTTGCGAAAGAAAAGAAAGAAGAAATCAGATAAACCATACAGAGTGGGAAATGTTAAGCGGGGAATTACAGCCATATTATCCGATAGATGAACCTGAGCCGGAGGGAAAGGTATATTTTTATTACTGGTCAGAAGGACCGTTTTCTTTGGAAATTTTATATATAAATGTAGACGAAGAAAAAAAGGAAGAATATTTAATTACAAGGAAATATCATACAGGTATTGAGTTTATTAAAATTAATGAACATTTATATATATATTTAGAAGAATGGCAAATGATATGATATTAGAGAAGCGGCAGTACCACATCACATAGTTAGATTGGTTTCTGCCGTTTTTTATAAAACATGCTAGAAGAATGAATTCTTTTTTTGGTAATTATTGAGAAGTTGTTTCGCTTATGTGAAGAAAAACAGGAAGAATTAGAGGCTATGTCAAAAGAATATTTGGCGTTGATGGAGGAATTAGGAAAATCAAAAGAATTAACCTATGAAGATTTAAAAGAGGTTCGTCTAATTTATTTAAGGTAAAAGTGTAATAGTTTCATTTAAAAGTTGTGAATATAGGTGAAGGAACATTAAAAACTCACAATTTCTGAAAGGGGCGGTTTTTATGAAGAAAAAATGGATTGGAATGTTAGCCGTAGTTCTTTTAATTGTAGCAGGGATATTTGTGTATCAGAAAAAGAAAGAACCCATTGCAGGGACGGAACTTCTGTCAGATATAAAATTGGAAGACATTTCTTGTATGGAAGTTAGGGTAGTATCTTTAGAAACTTATGTTGCATTTAATGATCATGATGTGGAAGAAATGTCAGAAGTAATGAATATACTGAAAAATATCGAAGCTAAGCCATCAAGATATTCGGAAATAAAAGGATGTGGAGTGCATATAGACATAAGTATGAAAGATGGAACAAAGCATACCGTTGGTTTAGTTGGAAAGGATATGTTTCTGGATGGAAAACACTATATTCCAAATGATAACTATGTAGAGGCATTTAGAAATCTGGTAAATAAGTATAACACCGTAAATCCTGTGGCAGAGATAGAAGAATCAGACGTTTCTTATTTGGAACTTAATACATCTACAGATATCACCATTAAATTAGATACCAAAAAAAGTGAAAGAATATCAGAAATAATGGACAGCCTAAAAAGCATCGAAGTAAAATCGGTAAAATATCCTACCTTTCGTTGTGATACCTGCATCACTATAAAAATGAAAGACGGAACAGAACATAGTTTAGGATTTGGTTCAGAGGATATGGTATTCGATGGAAAATATTATAAACCGGATGATAATTATAAAGAAATATGGAATCAATGGGCATTTGAGTATCATAATGAGGATACAATAGAGAGCAATACAGATGATACTATGGAAAGTACCGGATACCTTTCTGACGAGGTACAACGAGAGTATGTTAAAGTAAATGACATTCTTTATTGTTACAGTGGAAAAACCTCTGAAAGTTTGGAACAGATAGAGGCAAAAGGATTTGTTTTGGTAGGAAAAGTTGCACTTTGTGATAATGAAAAGATTCCCGAAATGAACTTTACGGCAGCCCAGATAGAGAAGGGGACTGTTATTTATGCCAATGAAAACGAGAAAGATTATATTTATTTGGAAATTGATGGGAAACTTTTGGTATTTGAAGAAGAAAAGTAAAGAGGAATGGGAAAAGATATAAGACAGATAATTGCGAAAGAATCAAAAACATATATTGTGTGATGCAAAAGAAACAAATACATAAGCAGATACTTGTTCGGCTGTGGGTACTTAACGAGAGGCTTGCCTCAAGTTTAGTACCGCTACGAGCCGAGTGTAGAGAAAGTATGTCTGCGTTGTTTTGTTTCTTTTTCATTACTTTAAAATAAAATAGGATAGTTCAGCAAACACCTATTTATGAAAGAACGAAGTTCGACATTTAATTCTGAATGGAAGAACGCAATTGTTTTTTATTTTTGATGGATTCAATTAAGAATCCTACCAATAAAAAGCAAAGATTTATCACCACAACACTGGCACCCACCGGAATGGAATAAAAATACGATCCCATCATACCTAAAACAAAGCAGATAACAGATAGGATTCCGGAACTAATGGTAACCATTTTGAAACTTTTGAACACTCGCATAGAAGTAAGTGCCGGGAAGATAATTAAGCTGGAAATCAGCATGGCACCCATCATTCTCATACCTAATACAATGGTAATAGCAGTAAGGATTGCAAGTAAAAGATTATAAAATCCAACATTAACACCCGTTGCCTGGGCAAAACTTTCGTCAAAGGTAACTGCAAAAATTTTATGATAGCATAAAACAAAGAGCAATAATACTATAACAGAAAGTATAATGCTAAAAATGACATCCTCCTGATTCATGGCAAGTACACTACCAAACATATAACTGCAGACATCTGCTGTCATGCCTGTGGAAAGTGAGGTGGCAATGACACCGATGGCAAGGGAACTAGAGGAAATGACTGCAATTGCGGCATCGCTTTTGATTCGTTTGGAGTTACGGATGCGTAAAAGGAAAAATGCTGCTAAAATTACCACGGGAATGGAAATTTTAAGTGGCGCAAAACCTATGGCCACAGCCACTGATAACGCACCGAAGGAAACGTGGGAAAGTCCGTCCCCAATCATAGAATAGCGTTTTAATACAAGAATAACCCCAAGTAAAGAGGAGCAAAGGGAAACCAGGCATCCAACCAAAAATGCACGGCCTAAAAATCCATAGCTAAAGACATCATACCAAAATCCGCTCATGATTGTTTTCCTCCTTGTTCTAGATTTAAAAAGCTGGTACCAATTTCACTTTGTTTGTATTTTTCCACATTGCCGAAAAATAACTGGGTTTGTCCTAAATGTAAAACCAAATCCGCCTGATTTACGGCAGATTTAATGTCGTGGGTTACCATAATGATGGCAACCTGGTATTTCTGATTCAGGTGTTTGATTAATTGATACAATTCCATGGTGGCTGCGGGGTCAAGTCCTGTAACCGGCTCGTCCAAAATCAATAATCTGTCCGTAGCGCATAACGCCCTTGCAATCAGTACTCTTTGCTGCTGCCCACCGGAAAGTTCCTTGTAAGGACGGAACTTAAATTCTTCCATGCCCAGTCTTTTTAAATTTTTCATGGCAGTTTCTTTTTCTTTTTTACTATAAAAAGGGAGAAATCCCCGATGTTTCAAGCAACCTGAAAGTACAACTTCAAAAACAGTAGCCGGAAAGTCTTTTTGGAGATCTGTCTGCTGAGGCAGATAACCAATGGAACTTTTTTGTAATGCTTCCTCTAAAATAAGTTCTCCTTTTAGAGGTTTTAATAATCCTAACAGTCCCTTCATCAGGGTACTTTTTCCGGAACCATTTTCACCAACGACACATAGATATTCTCCTTCTTTTAAGGAAAACGATACATCAGAAATGGCGATGATATTTTCATATCCAAAACTGACGTTTTTACAGGTTAATAATTCTTTCATGGTGTATTTAATCCTTTCTGTAACGCTTCTACATTTTGCCACATAAGACTTAAGTAAGAAACTCCTTCTTTTAGTTCCTGATTTGTAACAGTATGGCAGGAATGCAATAACAGTGAATCCGCTCCTGTTTCTTCACAGATGGTGACAGCAACTTTTGTGTTGTTGGTAGATTCTGTATAAAATACCGTACCAAGATGCTCGGATTTCATAACATCCACAAGGGATATCATGGTTTTTACACTAGGTTCTACTTCTGAGCTGCAGGCTGGAAATGCTGCATAATGTTGTAATCCGTAATGTGTTACAAAGTATTGGAAGGGAAATTTATCTCCTACCACAATGGTATTTGTTTTTGCATTTTTTACGGTATCTTCAAAGGCCTCATCCAATTCTTCTAATTCAAGCCGGTAGCTTTCATAATTTGCTTCGTATTCTTCTTTATGGCTGCTGTCAATTTCACTTAACCGGTCCTTAATGGCTTCAACAATCAGGATAGCATTTTTAGGTGAGGTCCAAATGTGTTCATCATAGATGATTTCAGATGCATGAGCGTCCTCACTATGTCCTTCTTCAACGTGAGTATCTTTGCTGTGCTCATCTTCATTGTGGGTGTCTTCACTATGTCCTTCTTCGATATGTTCTTCAAAATCTTGCTCTGAGGTATCATGTGAACAAGATTCACCGTGGTCGTGGTGGTGATGGTCCTCGTCGTGTTCTTCCTCAATCAATTCCACATAGTCCATCATGCATAAGATAGAAAGTTCTGAGGTATCAAGTCCATCCAAAATTTCCTCTACCCATACTTCGGATTCACCACCAGTATAAATCAGTAAATCAGCATTTTGCAGCAGAATCAAATCGGACGGGGTAGGCTCATAGGAATGGGAATCCATTCCGGGAGTAATTAATAAATGAAGTTCTATATCGGAGGTGCCAAGTTCTCTTACAAAATCATAGTATGGGAAAATGGTAGTTACCACCACCAGTTTATCGTCACTTTTCTGATAAGGTGCATTACAGCCGCAAAGCAGGAATAATGTCAGAATAAAAGAAAAAGAAACGAGAATTTTTTTCATTGTATTCATTTTAAGTCCTTTCCAGATTGCGAAAGTATAAAAGATTGCAATCAATGGTAGTTTGGTCAATGTTCGCTCAGTAACCTGAAACTTGCTGTCAGGTTATGTAATAGCATGATTCAGAGTTTGGTTTCTGGATGCATCAATGACACTTTTCACAAATTCCATAAAATACTGTTTTTGTATGGTCAATGATAAAATTGTGGTGTTCTTTTAAGTGTTCTCCAATCTGCAAAAGAGAAGAACAATCCACATGATAAAGTGTTCCGCATTTGGTACATTTTGCATGAAAATGCTCACTGCAGCAGGAGCCTTTTGCGATAAGCTGATAACAGGCACTGATGCCTTCTTCTATGAAGTATTTTCGCACCTCTCCCTTTTCCACTAATTTTTCCAGGTATCGGTAAATGGTAGTTCTTCCGATTTTTTGACCATTGGTGAGAAAATGCTCCAGAATTTCATCGATAGTAAGGTGTTTTTCTTTATGTTCTGACAGATAGTTATAAATAGCATCTTTCTGTTTTGTTTTGTATTCTGTATTTTGTCCCATAAAATCCTCCAAGGAAATGCTACAATTTGAAATTGAAATCGAATTTCAGATTCATATTATAATTGGTGGTTATGAAATTGTCAAGATTTTTGGCAGAAGGAACAAAGAGAGAAAAGTTGGAAATTGAGACACTTTCTTGACGTAGATTTTTGACTATTGTATTATGGAGGAGATTGAGAAAAAGTTAAGTAATTGCGAAATGGTCAAAACTTATTTTTTATCTCATTTTCATAGGAAAGTATAGTTTTTAGCTAAAAAGAGATAGAAGGGAAAACAAGTATAAGATTGGCATAGGAGAAAGGCAGAATCTTTCTGGGATTTTTTTGCATTCAGGTATAAATAATTAGTGCTGATTTTGATTGTGGATTGATATATAAATGAAAAGAAAGAAAATAAAAAAAGGATTTATAATTATTTTATTGTTTAGCGTGTTGCTTTTGAATCTCATGGGCTGTGGCATGAAAGCAAAAGAACCGATGACCAAAACAAAAATTATGTTAAATACTTATGTTACTATTACCTTATACGACCATCAGGACATGGGATTGATAGAAGAGTGTTTTGATTTATGCGAGGAATATGAGCAAATGTTCAGCAGAACTCTTGCGGATAGTGAAGTGAGTCAGTTTAACTTAAAAGAAACCGGAGAATATGAGGTTTCAGAAGAACTTTATGAATTACTAGAATTGTCTATGGAATATAGCGAACTAACAGGGGGAGCTTTTGATGTTACCATTGAACCGGTAAGCAGTCTTTGGGATTTTTCTTCTTTGGAGCCGGTGGTGCCGGAACCGGATGCATTGAAAAAGGAATTAGAAAATGTGGGTTATGAAAACCTGCAGCTGGAAAATGGAAGGATAATTAAGAAAAATGCAGCTACAGGCATTGATTTGGGAGCTGTGGCAAAAGGATACATCGCAGATAAACTAAAGGAATATCTGGTTTCTAAAGGGGTGGAAAGTGCCATTATTGATTTAGGTGGAAACATCGTGTTAATCGGCGGAAAACCGGATGGAACAGAGTTTAGCATAGGGATTCAGAGGCCCTTTGAAGATAGAAATGAAATCATTGGAACCATTGCACTAAAGGATTATGCGGCAGTATCCTCAGGAATATATGAACGGTGTTTTTGGGAAGAGGGTATTTTTTATCATCATATTTTAAATCCGCAGACAGGATATCCTTGTGAAAGTGATTTGGTGGGAGTTACCATATTGGCACCAGAGGCCACAAGGGCAGATGCTTTAAGTACCACATGTTTTATTTTAGGAAAAGAAAAAGGAATGGAACTGATTGATTCTCTGGATGGGGTTTATGCAGTTTTTATCACGAAAGATGGGGAAATAGAGTATTCAAAGGGATTGGAGGAAAACTTTCAGGTAAACAAAAACCATGAATGACAAAACATTCGATAAAATGATGGATAAAAACATTCATAAAAAACATTCTTAAAAAACATTCTTAAAAACCATTCGATATTTCTCTTATTCCAAAAGTAATTTTTTCTTTTCTGAATTATCTTTTGCGTAGGAATGAAAAGTAAAGTTTGGAATGTGATATTAAATTAAAAAAATAGTAGGATTTTTTCGTTTGCCATGAATTGTTGTTAAAAAATAAAAAAAAGGCTAGACTAATTCAGAAGTTTGTGAGAAAATAGGAACTAGGTATGGTTTTTGAGACTTTTTATCAAAGAGTGTCAGAAAGAATCTATACAGAGGAAAAGCAGCTACCGTTCATACGTGAACAGTACGAAGACCTCAACGAATTTACGAATTTATTTTTGAAAGGAGTTTCAACATGATTTACTCACATGAAGTTGAAAAAATGTGTACTGTAGCACAAGGCGTTAATCACGGTTGTGCACCTATCCCAGAAGAAGCAAAATGGGTGAAAGCAAAAGATGTTAAAGATATCTCTGGTTTTACACACGGTATTGGCTGGTGTGCTCCACA
>JBGVLX010000120.1:0-24260 GCA_045124495.1 Lachnospiraceae bacterium | reverse complement strand
CAGCTCGTAGCGGTACTAAATTCAAGGCTGCGCCTCTCATTAAGTACCGACGGCTGAACAAGCACCTGCTTATGTATTTGTTTCTTTGTCATCACTCATCATATGTTCTTGATAGTTTCGCAATTACCTATTTACTTTCGTATCAGTATCATTCTTTTGTTTTTCTTTTTAAGGAAAGAAATGAAAAATCTTCATCTTTATAATAAAATGTTACTAAGATAGCAATAAGTATCATGGAACATACTACATAAATATCTGCAACATTAAAAACCGGGAAATCAATAAAGACAGCCGATATAAAATCCACTACATAATTTTGAGAAGCACGATCAATAAAATTACCAATAGCTCCTGAAATCAAAATAACAACAGAGCATATTAATGGTGTATAATATTTTGTTTTTGGTACTTTATATAAAATATAAAGTAAAAAAATAGTAAAAATAAAAGTTAAGATAATAAAAAATGACTGTTTACCCTGCATACTGCCAAAGGCAGCCCCACGATTTTCAAGATAGGAAAATTCTAAAATTTTGTCAATAACTATAATTGGACTGTTGTCTTTTAATCGAACAACAGCCCAATGCTTTGTATATTGATCCAAAAAAATTAAAATGCCTATCATTATATAACAAATAATTTGATAAATTACATTTTTTTTCACTTTGGAACACCTTTCTACATTTATATAAGAAGAATCATTTTATTTATGGTTTTGAATAGAATATAGATTTTAAATCTTCATCTGTAAGCTCTTTTGTAATAAATGCCTCACCAATATTTTTTAATAAAACAAATTTAATGGTTCCGGCTTCCATCTTCTTATCTGATTTTGTAACATCGATAATTGCATCAACATCCAGTTGCTTTGGAAAAGCAGGAAAATTGAAAAAATGAAATAACTCTTCAATCTGTTGGATATCAATATTACTAAGGTAGCCTTTTTTTTGGGATAAGTGACTTGCTAAGATACAGCCAATGGCAACACATTCACCATGTAACAATTCAAAATTCATCAACTTCTCAATTGCATGTCCAAATGTATGTCCAAAATTTAATAAGGCACGTTCACCCTTTTCCTTAGGATCATTTTCCACTACCATTCTTTTGATGTTGCAACTTTTTTCAATCATTTCTAATAGAATTTCGTTATTTCTAACCATAATACCGGCTTTATTTTCCATTATCCATTGAAAATATGAAGCATCTTTGATTAATCCATGTTTGATTATCTCGCCTAAACCAGAATTAAATTGTCGATCACTTAATGTTAACAATGTAGCAACATTAACGTAAACAAGTTTTGGCTGATGAAAGGCACCAACCATATTTTTATAAGAATCAAAGTCAACACCGGTTTTTCCACCAATACTACTGTCTACCTGTGCTAATAAGCTAGTTGGAATTTGTATAAAATCAATTCCTCTTAGATATGTTGCTGCAACATATCCAGTAGTATCACCTACTACACCACCACCTAACGCGACCAAAATATCTGAGCGATCAAATTTAGATTCAATCAATTTCTGATAAATTTGATTTACGGTGTTAAGGTTTTTGCTTTTTTCCCCTTCCGGAAAAACAAAAGTTTCTAATTGTGCACAGTTTCCTTCAAAAATTTTTGAAATTACAGGAAGATAATGCATGGCAACATTATCTTCACTGATAATACAAACTCGTCTGTCTTTGATATTTAATTTATTTATTTCTTCTGGTAAAGAATCAAAACTTTCACTAATAACAATATTATATATAGGTTTTTGATCGTAATGCACTGTAATGCTCTTCATTGAAAAACCTCCAAAAAACAAAATCAACTATAACAGATTCCCAGGAGCATTTCTAAAAATAGAAACCTGTTATGCATTTTGAACGATTATAATTCTGATAAGAATTCAAATCCACTTTCTTCATCATCATTTCCGATTAACATTTGACCGTTTGCGTTTCGCTTTGAACGGAAAGCAGAATCTTCTACTTCAAAATCATAGGCATCTTCATCAGGCTCATCATAACTATTATCTTCAGGGGCTGAAGTATTGTCAAGATTAATACCAAGTTTATTCTCTTTTTCTGTAGGTGTTTCAGTATCTTCTACAGCAGTCGTAGCTCCACCACCTAAATTTAAATTGAATCCATTAGACTTATCTTCTGCTTTCGGCTCTTCTTTTGCTGTTGTCACAGATTCAAATTGTGGTTCAGCTGGTTGTGGTTCCGGAGTCTGACTTCTAAGGAATTTAGCAGCTGCTGGTTGTGGCACAACTGGTTCTGTATCAACCTTTCTCTCGGTTTGAGAAGCTGTTGGAGCTGTAGGTTCAACTTTCACCTGAGTCTGAACCGGCACTGGATTTACAGGCTCAGTTTTTACTTCCGGTTGTACAAAGGAAGTAGTTACAGGTTCTGTCTTTACTTCTGGTTGTACGAAGGAAGTAGTTACAGGTTCCGCCTTTACTTCTGGTTGTACGAAAGAAGTAGTTACAGGTTCCGTTTTTACCTCTGATTGAACAACAGTAGAATTTTGAGTTACAGATGTAGCATCATAAGAAACATTTACATTGTATTTTGTGGCATCAAAGCTAACCTGACTATTATCGATATCCATAATTTGTTTTGATAAATCAGACTTCATTTTTGCTTTTAAATCATTGTAGTTTTGTACTAATTCCGCAGTTTTTGTCAAGATAGCATCTAATTCCTTCTTTGCCTCTAATGCTATTTTTCCAGTATTTCCTTTTGCCTCATTTTCAATTTGTCTTGCTTTTTCTTTGGCTTCATTTATTGTTTCTTCAGCAGTTCTTTCTGCTAAAATAAGAGTCTTTTGTAAAGATGCTTCAATTGTTTTATAATGTTGAAGTCCTTCGTTCAAACTGGTTACTCTGTCTGTAAGTTCTACATTAGAACGATACAGTTCTTCATAACTTGCAATGATTTCTTCTAAAAAGATATCAACATCTTTTTTTTCGTAACCAATACCAGTTTTTAAATTTCTGTTTTTCAAATCTGCTGTTGTCATCATAGTAGTTCCTCCCAAAACTTCAATAGTGTTTATGAAATAATTTGTTCATGATAAAATAAACTTTGCCTGTTTAAAACATAACCTTCGTTCTGTTAATACACAGGTATTCTGATTATTATTTTATTAGCATACGAAGATAATAAATTATAACATATGTAATAATATAAGATATATCAGATCCATTTATCCGGATCACAGATTTTTGAACTAAAAAACGAACCGGAGCCAAAATGGGTGTAATTGTCCATTCCAGTGCATTCCGAATTTTACCCTTTGAAAATAGAAAGATGGAAATTACATTAAGAAGAACCAATCCTTCTATTATAGATAAAAACAAATACAAAACCTGAAATAAATAAGAACATATCATATTAGTTTTTGCCTAAATCCGGAGATAAAATATTTTCGTTTAAAATTTCTTCTCGTAAATCACCAGAAACTTCAGTATTATCAGGTGCTGCAATAAAAATGTTTGCAGATACTGCCTGTAATGAACCATTTAATGCATAGCATGCACCACCAATAAAGTCAACAATTCTTTGTGCAATAGAAACTTCGATACCTTCCATATTGATTACAATCGTTTTTCCATCTTTCATAAAATCTGTTACAATTTGAGCTTCGTTAAATTCTTGTGGTTTAATTACGTACACTTCCATACCTCGATTATTATTTTTTAGTGATACTACTTTGTTACTCTTTTGTTGTTTGAACAGAGGCTTCTTTGTATCAGGTTCTTCCTCTTCTTCAATCTCATCTGTTTTTTTTGATTTAGCTAAAAAAGATGGTTTTTTGAATTTCGAAAAACTTTCTTCCTCTTCATCATCATCGAATAAATCATCTTCTTCATATTCATCGTCGTCATCAGTTATTTTCATATAATCCAATAAACTGCTTAATCGTTTTTTACTACTCATGATTATCGAATCTCCAATCTATATTCATAAATTATTTAAATTCTTCACTAAACTTAAGGAAAGAATTCTATCACATAATGGAATTGTGGATATAACTACTCCACTATACCGATATTACTATTATCTTCAATTTCATCATTAATGTCAAGAGAAAATTTATTTTCCCACTCAAGGAATTCCTACAAGGGAGCATTAGATTATTGTCTGCAGGCGGACAGTAATTCTATTAGTAAATAATCGCATTTTCCTCAATCGTCGTACTATCAATTATGATGTGATCATACATAGAAATACTATAGTCTACACCTTCTTTAATAATGACATAGTCAGTGTTTTCATCTAGTATCTCAATTCGTTTAAAAGTAGCATAACCTTTATTTACACAATACACTCCTTCCAACTGTCCGTATACACACTCTCCGATGCGCAAGGTCTGAGTGCTATTTTCACGTATCAATATATCATTTGGATGAACATCATTTGGATTTATATAGCAGTACTCAGAATCCATATAATAAATTGGTATATCTACAACTTTCGGTTCTAAATAAACTCCATTTTCATCATCCCATGCCTGACAACTGAATTGAAGGCTGGAACTGGAATTAGCCCCTCGTGTTAAATAATATACAGGAACTTTATAAAAATCTTTTTTAACAATGGAAGTATTTGGTATTTTTAACCCTTGAAAATCCTCCATAATGATTTCTATGTCTAAAAATCTGCAATCTGCAAAACGGACCATGTTTTTATTCATTTGAAAATCTGCCAGAATCATACCATTCTGTTCGATAATGGAAAAGTCTGCAATTACGGTAGATTTATCTCTAGGAATATATAAATTAACCTTAGAGAGTTGTTCTAATTTTTGACGTTGACTTTCCGTTATTTCGCATATTAAATGCCAGTCATCGCTTGTGATTACTTTATATACGGCTTCATTCGCTGCAACCAGGTCACCTGTCATTATTCTCTTTTTTTCATAATTTTCTGCATCAAAATCACTTTGAGTTATATTATCGATAGTCTTTGATTCATAACCATCAGTATAGAATGCAACAATTCCAGCTTGAGTATTTTGAAAAAATTGAAATGTACCGGATGCAATAGAATCTACACTCTGATTTAGAGAAGCAAGGGCATTTTCATTGGAAATTTCCATGATAGTATTTTCAAAATCCAATTTGAAATCATAAACATTACTGAATTCATTTAAATCAAAATCTATCTGAAACAAAGAAATCTCATTTCTTATACTTGAATAATCTTCTTTCGTTAGTACAGTATCAACATTAGTTTCTGTTACTATTTTATTACTTACCTCTCCCGTTTGATCAATGGAATAAACAATGTCCGATTTAGATGCACGGTTAAAATCTTTAATGTAATATGAAATGTATCCTGCATTTGTTGTTGTTACAACATTTTCCTCTCGAAGTGCAAGTGCAGTCAGAGAAATATTATTATCTATAGAACTTCTTGTTACTTCGTAAATGGATTTTTGTTCTTTTCCTAATGCTCTTATTATCTGAATTAATACGTATATAAAGATTACAAAAAAGATAGCCAAACCTATATTGATTTGATTCCTTCGGCGTTTGTATTTTACTATTTTTTTATTTGACATATACTCACCTCAAAAACTGTTTCATTTGATATATACTTACATTGAAATCTGTTTCAATCATCTTATTTTCAAATCAAATAAATTTCATCAATGTATAAAGAGACATTCTAATATAGACGTAAATGATCCCAGTTAAATCATTGTAACATATAAATATAAAATTTACCATTCTATTTTTTGCATAACTGAAATTCCTTTGGTAACAATAAAGTTATTGATAGGAAAGGAGATTTATTATGAGAACAAATGGATTAGATTATACCATACTAACAATCGTAATTATTGGAGCAATTAATTGGGGTCTTATTGGATTTTTTGGATTCGATTTAATTAATGTTGTTTTTGGTAATATGACTTTATTATCAAGAATCATTTATGCGATTGTGGGACTTAGTGGTCTTTATGCACTAACATACTACGGAAGAATGCAGAGCATGGGTTAAATTTGATGTTGGAGGCAAGGAAATTTTGTCTTTAATATCATAATATGATGTAAAGGCAGGAAAGAAACAAACTTCTCTCCTGCCTTTTTGTTTAACGGTGTTTACTTATACATTTCGCGCCAATCTAAATCTCCACGTTCTAATGCTTTGATTAAAAGCTCCGCAGTAGCTAAATTTGTCGCCAATGGAATGTTATGAATATCACATAACTGCATAACATTATGAATTTCAGGTTCCGAGTTTTTTTTCGTCTGAGGATCCCGTAAAAAAATAACCATGTCAATTTGATTGTGCTCAATTTGGGAACCTATCTGCTGCTCGCCACCTAGATTTCCAGCTAAATACTTATGCACAGTTAAATTTGTTACTTCTTCAATTAGTCGACCTGTAGTTCCTGTCGCATATAAGTCGTGGTGACTTAAAATACCACGATATGCAATACAAAAATTTTGCATTAGTTTCTTTTTCGCATCATGTGCAATTAAACCAATATTCATTTCGAAACACCCCAATTCAATATTTTCTTCTTTGAAAACTTATATTAATAACCAATCCCATTCCTATCATTGTGCTTAGCAAGGAGGACAATCCATAACTAATAAACGGGAGTGGCAAACCGGTATTTGGCAAAATAGATGTAGCAACACCAATATTTATAAATGATTGTATACAGATTAATGCTCCTACTCCGGTAGCAATTAACATACCTGCATCATTTTTTGCTTTCCGACCTACTTTAATACATTGTAACACAATTAAAAGTAATAATGCAATTAAAATCATGCATCCAATAAAGCCTAATTCTTCACCAATTACAGAAAAAATAAAATCTGTTTGTTGCTCTGAAATCAAATTTGCCTCTTTTACTGTTGCCATGTTATTATTATTTAATCCTTTTCCTTTTAACATTCCGGAACCAATGGCCATAACTGAATTATATTGTTGCCATCCTGTGGAAGTTGTATACTCATTAGGATGAAGAAATGTTAAAATTCGTTCACGTTGATGTTTTGCAAGCAATTTCTGTCCGGGAGTCTGTACATACCACAAAAAAATGCTGAATAATGGAATAAAAATAACAAGGGCAATACCAATAATTTTATGACTTAATCCGGCTACATAAATCATAATTAGTAATATGAACATAATATCTAGTGTGGTAGATAAATCCGGTTGCTTAAAAATTAAAAATAAAGGGATTGCACATAATATAGCAATATTTGCAAGTCGTTTAAAAGTATTTAAATCATCTTTGTGTTTTTGAAGGTAAAATGCCAAAAAAAGTATCAGTATAATTTTTGAAAATTCGGATGGCTGTATTGTAAATGAACTACCAATTGCAAACCATCGTTTAGCATTGTTTACCGATTTTCCTAAAGGTGTAAATCGAACAGCAAATAGTATGAGAAGATTTAATACATAAAACACCCACATGAATCGTTCCCAAATGTTATAATCAATGAAAGAAACAATCATAATTGCAACAGTAGATATTATAATTCCTAAAATCTGCTTCTTTAAATAGCTGGGATTTGCGCTATTTATGATAATAGTTCCATAAAAAATGGCTAAAACTATTAAAATAACTAATTTGAAATTAAAATTTTTAATATGATAATCCCGAAACATAGCATTTTCCTTAATTATTTTGTTTATGGCCTAAATCCTTAATCGGAATATTAGCGAATAAAGCTGGCACACTACCATTGTTTCCATCTGATTCCGTCTGAGTAATCTGGATGTCCAGACCTTCAGCATCAATTTCCATATATTTTGAAATAACCTGAATAATATCATTCTTAATCATTTCCATGATTTCAGGAGAACAATTGGCCCTGTCCGAAACCAATAACAATTTTAATCTATCTTTTGCGACATCACCAGAAGATTTTTTCTTGAAAAATAAGTCTGTAATTTTCATTCAAAATTCCTCCTTAGTTACTCTTTTTGAAAAACTTAGCGATTTTTTTGAAGAATCCGTCATTTGATAAATCTAAGTATTCAACTTCTTCGCCCATGATGCGCTTGCAGATATTTACATAAGCTTTTCCCGGCAAAGTATCTGAACCAACTAAAGGTTCACCATGATTTGTAGAAATAACGATATTTTCATCGTCAGGTACAACTCCAATTAAATCAATGGACAAGATTTCTACAACATCTTCAATATTCATCATGTCTCCACGTTTCACCATATCCATACGAATTCGATTTACAACAAGATTATACTTTTTAATATTATTTGCTTCTAATAATCCAATGATACGGTCTGCATCACGAATAGCTGAAACTTCCGGTGTAGTGACAACAATAGCACGATCTGCTGCTGCAATGGCATTTTGAAATCCCTGTTCAATACCGGCTGGACAGTCTAAAAGAATATAATCAAATTCCTCTCTTAATTCATCTACCAATTTTTTCATTTGCTCCGGAGTTACAGAAGACTTATCTCTGGTCTGAGCAGATGGTAGTAAAAATAAGTTAGGATATTTCTTGTCTTTAATAAGTGCTTGTTTATATCTGCAAGTTCCTTCTACAACATCAACAAGATTATAAACGATTCTATTTTCTAAACCTAATACAACATCTAAATTTCTTAATCCGATATCAGTGTCAATCAAAACAACTTTTTTATTTAATTGTGCTAATCCTGTACCTACGTTTGCAGTTGTGGTGGTTTTACCAACACCACCTTTGCCTGATGTAATTACGATTACTTCACTCATTACTATACCCATGCAAATTAATAACTTAATTATTTTGCCCTCTTATGTATCGTTGAAAATGGGGCATCTTGCATTTTTCCTTTCATCTTGTTTTTTCTTAATCTAAATACTAATATCATTCAACACGTCTTTGCTTACGGGTTCAATGTAAATATTTTCGTTTTCAACAAAAGCAATTTTTGCTTCTTTTGGTTCTTTTGTCTTTTTATTTCTATCCTGATCAGAAGATCTGGCAATGTAGTTTGCAATCCGGATCTGCATAGGCTCCATGTCCAAAGCCATAACAAAAGCATTGATATTTCCATGACAACCGGCAAAAGCAGTTCCCTTTAAACAACCTAAAATCACAATATTTCCAGCCGCCTGAACCTCAGCCCCTAAGTTAACGTCTCCCAAAATAATCAAACTGGTAGCTGATTCTATGGATTGTCCGGAACGAAGGGTGCCTTTATAAAACATTCCAGTCAACCCATTATTCGGATGCTCCTGATTTGTAACTTCTTCTGGTATTGTAGTTTCTGGCGCTTTCGTTTCTTTTTGCAATTCTTCAGCAATTTCTTTCCAATGTGTTTCTTGCCTAAGAATATTTTTTTGAAAATACTCTTCCACATCTTTATTGGAATCAATGACATAAGAAATCTGAATATCGCAATTCTCAGAAATAACATCTAAGAGACTTTTTATTTCGTTATTAGAAAGAGTTCGACCCTCAAATGAAATGGCCAACTTGGATTTTGTATCAAAGAATTTTTCTGATTCTTTAAATTTTTCTCCTACCTTTTCTAATAATTTACCAAAATCCATAGATTCATCTAATACAACTACAATTCCATACTTGTTTCCTTTTAGTAAAATTGAATGATCCATGATTTCACCTACTATGTTTTTCCTTCCACAGATATCTTTTGAAAATCATCAAAAACCTGGTTATTCACAATAAAATTTATTATTTGGAGTAAGCTTGTGAATAATTTTGGTCTATATACAAAAATGATTACAAATATAAATATATACTAATATTTTAAAACTCGCAAGCAATTCTTTGAAATTAATCAAGATAAATCCCGAGATGATATGTTACTATTTGTGTGTAACAATAACATTTATTTTTTACATATGAATTCACCTTGTAAATCTTAAACCACATTTCTGAATTATACCGTAATCCGACACCTGATTATCATATTATGGTGAGTCAGAAATCGTATTTTCTGCAGAAATATTAGTATCTTTTGGTGCAAATTCTCCTATTTTGAAATAATATTCATACACGTCATGAGCAACGCTGGCAGCATTAGAAGAAGCATAACCAAAAGGAATTACAGTAGTAACTGCAATTTCAGGATTTTCGTATGGTGCATAGGATACAAACAATGCGTGATTTGCCCTTGATTTATCTTCCTGAGCTGTTCCGGTTTTTCCTGCTACGTTTATTTCAAAATCATTAAAGATATAAATATCCTCCACAACTTGTCTCATTCCTAAATGAATCGCATTCCACAATGGTTCAGAAACATCCAGATGACGAATTACTTCATATGGATTTTCATAGACTGGTTCACCATCGTTAGATTCTATTTTTTTAATCAGACTAAGCTGATATAAATCTCCTCTGTTTGCAACGGTAGTAACATATCGGGCAATCTGGGTAGGTGTATAACTGTTTGTTCCCTGACCAATCGCAGAACGAACAACGTCTTTATCTGTGACGGAAGGTTCTGATTCTGATAATTCGATTCCTGTATTCTCATCTAAACCAAACATAGAAATATATTTTTGCAATAATTCAATTCCAAAAACGTCGTTGTACTCTCCTGTTGTTTTTTCTGCTAAACGATAACCTAATTCATAATAATAGTAATTACAGGAGTATCTGATTGCAGATGTTATATTAACATCACCATGTGAGCTTGAAGACCAACATCTTGCTGCCTGTCCTGTTTTGGTATAAACAACCCGGTCATAGATTGTTTCATTCAACCCTATTACTTCTTCTTTTATTCCGGCTACAGAAGAAATCATTTTAAAGGTGGAACCTGGAGCTGTTTTTTGGGATGTTGCGCGATTATAAAGAGGTTTTGTCTTATCATTTAGTAAAGACTGTAAATAAATTGCATCGGCACCATTTACCAACCGGTTATTATCATAGCTTGGATAAGAAACCATTGCTTTTACGGCCCCAGTGTTTACATCTGTTATTACTATAGATCCGGAACAAGGATCTAATGCCAATTGAGCCGGGGTGATATCCAAATTAGATATTTTTTTTAGAAGAAAATTATAAGGACTCAAATTTCCAGATAATAACAAATTATAATCTTCGTCTTCTAACGCCAAAACCCCCTGGTCGTACAGAGTCAAACACAAGTTTTTTATGCTGATTTCATTTAATCGTATCATATACTGATAGATTAATTTGTCGAAATATACATCATCAATTAATGCCCTGTTTAAATAATCAATAATTTCTTGATAAATTTCATTGGTATCATAATAATCATTCGAAATGTCTAATGCTGAAATTTTAATCCATCCTTCAGAAATACCATACTTAATGAAGTCTCCGATACTAATGTTACCTTCTGTCAAAGCAATGTATCTATCATTAGTCTTATCCGTAACATAAAGAATTCCCTTTGTTACCAAAAAATCATATATATAATAGCTATATTCCTGATATTCTTCTGTCTGATTCTTTATTAGCGTATTTGTGCTGTTCCATTCCGTAGTAATCTGGTTCAATACTTTTTCCCTTTTTGAAAGAAAATCCTGATAAAGGGCTTTTTCATTTTCGCTGGCATTTTCCTCAGAAAAATGTTGAATCTCAATTAAATTATTATCAATCAGGGCAAAATAAACATCATCAATAGGAATGAAATAGTTCTTTGAAGTTTCTGAATGATAAGTTTCTTTTGTATTTTTTATATAACTTAATAACATTTCGGCAAGATGTTGCTCTAACATATCATAACAGTATTTTTGCAAGTCTGATTCAATGGTAAGATAAACATTATTTCCGGCAATGGAATCAATGGTATTTTCAACGTATAATATTTTTCCAAGGTTATCAACACATAAATCAGAACTTCCATCCATTCCTCGAAGCTGGGCTTCCATGGACTTTTCTATACCGGTTTTACCGATCACGGAAGAAGTGGTATATTTTAAGTCGTCTGAAAGAGTTTCGTTATATGTGATTAATTCATCATCTGAAATGTTTCCGGTATATCCAATGATATGTGCAAAATACTTACTATCATTATATACACGAATGGATTCAGCTACAACTTCTACTCCGGGGAAGTCAGACTGATTTTCATAGATTTTGACCATGGAAGCATCACTGATATTTTTTGATATGGTTACAGGTTCGTACTGACTATATCGATTTAGCCATATTTCATAACGAACAGACATAATTTTCAACGCCATTTCCAGATTGTATTCTTTGCTGATCCCAAAGTTATTATTACTATTATTTCCATATGCAAGATAAGAAAAAACCTCTTGGGCAGTCGCGTTAATTTGTTCTTCGCTCAAATTATCAATACTTCCCACAGAGTAAACTTCTTTTTTAAAACGTAATAAAGCAGTGTCAGAAACTGTAAATTCAAGTTTTCCTTTAGAATTTACAATAATCGGAAAGTCACAAATTAAATAATCTCCATTAGATTCCAATATTCGAATTAACTCATATATCATTTTATTTTCATATTCATTTAAAGAAAGACCTTTTGAATTTGCTTCCTGAGTTAATGTCTTTGTATCTTCAAAAGTTATCTTTAGTGAATAGGCTAGCTTATTATATGCTAAAACATTACCATCGGCATCTAAAATTTCACCTCTTGAACTTGGAATTGTTACCGTTTTCCTGGTCCGAAGATTAAAATTATCAAGATGCTCCTGACCTTCCACAATCTGAAGCTGAAATAGATGTATGATTAAAATTCCAAACAAAACGAAAGAAAAAAGTGTAACTATAAAAAGGCGGTGAGTAACAAACTGAATAAACCGTTCTTTTATAAAATCCCAAAAATCTGATAAAAACTCTCTTATCAAATCTATATTCCCCCTTCAATACTTTCTGATTTTGTATGTGCCAATATAGCATGCAGTATTTTATACAAAAACACTCCAACAGCTAAAGTATAGATCATTTCCGGTAAAATAATATGTGAAAAATAAAAACCAAAATCTAATCGGTTTCTTAGTAAAAAGAACATAACATAAATTCCAATGTTAAATATAAAGTCTAGTCCAACAATTAAAATCAGTGGCAAAATAATGATTTCTGTATAATACGTAAAATGAAAAAAACCACTAAAATATCCAATGTAGGTATAAAATAAAGCGTATGGACCTATCAGCTCCCCGCATAATAAATCCATGAAAAAACCAACAAAGAATCCTAAGAACATTCCTTCTTTCTGACCGATGATATAAGCATAAGAAACCACTAAAATCAACATAACATTAGGAACAATTCCGGCCAGTGAAAAATAAGGAAGTAAAGATGTCTGGATTAAAAAACATACTAAGACACACAATATTAAAATAAGTATTTTTTTTAATTTTACCATTGTAACGTTACTCTCCACTCTGCTTTAATTGTGTAATTACCAATACTTCATGAATATTTTCAAAATCAACTGCCGGATACAACTTTGCAGTTTTGGTTAGATTGTTGGAATCAATTGTAATTTCCTCCACATATCCTATTGTAATTCCTGGTAAAAATTTATCACTTATTGCGGCAGTTACTATTTCATCGCCTTCGTTTACTTCAACTTCTTTCGGAATATTTAATACCTTAATATATCCATCTGCAATGGATTTTGCATCCCCCTGAACGATACAAAGCTTATCACTGTTTAGAACAATAGCACTAACATTACTAGAATCGTCAATAATAGAACGAACAACGGCAGTATCTGGACCTACATCCGTCACGATACCAACCAGACCATTTCCACAAATAACATTCATGTCAACAGCAATTCCATCGTTAGAACCTTTATCAATTATGAAATTATCAAACCAGTTCATGGAACCGGTTCCAATAACTCTGGCTCCAATCTTTTCATAATCTTTGTATTGGGCATCTAATTTATACAGTTCCCTTAATCGCTCCAGTTCTAACTGCTCTTCCATATAGATTTTACTTTCTAAATTAAGTTGTTCCAACTGTTGTTTTAAAGCATCATTTTCACTTTTTAAATTCTGCATTTCTTCCCAGATGTTAATTTTTTCCTGCACAAAATCGCATACCTGCGTAATTCCTTTTTGCATAGGAGCAATGGTCTTATCGGTTATTACTCGGCAAAAACCAAAGCTATTTTCAAATAACATCGAAATAATAATAAACAAAAAGCAAAGAACGGTAAGTCCGCACAATAAGTATTTATGTGGAATTTCAAATTTTTCATCTTGCATAATAATCCCTCAGTTTCCCTTATAAGTATCCTTTTTCTTTCAGGCTGGTATAACAATGATCACCAATAATAATATGATCAGATAATTCAATTCCAATTAACTTACAGGCATTGTTGATATCATTAGTAAATTTTACGTCACTGCTGCTCTCAGTTGCATCTCCTGACGGATGATTATGGAGCAGGACGATGTATACTGCTTCATATCGTAATGCCAGTGTTAATATCTCCCTGGGTGTTGTAATGGATGAATTTACAGTTCCTCGTGATATAGGGAGAGATTTTATTAATTTATGTTTTCCATTAAAAATTAAAAGAAAGATCTCTTCCCGTTCCATATGACGCATATCTTCCATGTAATAATCCGCAATGCTTTTGGGAGAATCCATGGTAAGAAAAGTTTCAAAATTCCTTTTTGAAAGTCTTTTTGACAATTCTAAAATACAAAGAATCTGAATCGCTTTCACTTTTCCTATTCCTTTGATTTCCATTAACTCTTCTAAAGACAAACGGGCAAGTCCCAACAGGCCTTTGTGAATAGGATGACTGTCTAATAATTTTCTGGATAAATCAATGGAATTTAATTCCTTTGTACCATTTCTGATAATTACTGCCAGCAAATCAACATCACTTAGAGCAGATACACCATATTTTTCACACTTTTCATAAGGCTGTTCCCAAACAGGTAATTGATTTGTATTAATTTTGTTCATATTCCTCCATAGGGAGAATTTTATAGCTTCTTATAAAGTATAATTGCAACAACAACCCCTATGATACTGGCAACGGAAATGTTTATGGTTAACCCAAAGGTTAATACCATAATTCCAAGATTTAATACTATCGGTTGTTCCAAACCAAAAGTCTGCCCGTAATTCAGCCAGCTTAAAAAACGGATATCTTTTGTTAAATATCCAATAAATCCTCCTAAAACAATGCCTGAAAGCATCATAAGAAAGCATGCCCAATTATTCTTTCCACTTGTCGAAGCCATATTATATCATCCCTTCATTTCTCTAAACTTAGAACACATACCATTAAACTAGTTTGAGTTTAGCACAAATCTTTTTTTTTGTATAGTATGAAATAGATAAATAGTTGTTACGTTACTGTTCATCGAGTAACGTTGTTATTGTTCACACAATAATGAATTATCTGATATTTCCATCACTTTTTGTAAGCTCATCATAATACCGAATTTAGCATGAGGATAAGTTAAGCCACCTTGAAAATAAACAGCATAAGGAGGTTTAATTGGTGCATCTGCACTAAGTTCAATGGAAGAACCGGATACAAATGCGCCTGCTGCCATAATTACCTGACTGTCGTACCCAGGCATATCCCATGGTTCCGGTTCTACAAAACTATCTACCGGTGCTGCTGCCTGTATCCCCTTGCAAAATGCAATGACTGCTTCAGGATTACCAAATTCAACCGCCTGAATAATGTCATGTCTGCTTTCTGTACTGTTTGGAATTACCCGATACCCTAACTTTTCATAGATATTTGCAGCAAAGATGGCACCTTTTAATGCACTGGCTACTACCTGAGGGGCTAAAAATAAGCCTTGTAGAAATAATCCGTTAACTCCCAAGGTTGCTCCTACTTCTTTTCCAAGCCCAGGGGAAGTCAACCGATAAGAACAATTTTCAATGTATTCTTTTTTTCCACAAATGTAACCGCCAACCGGTGCAAGACCACCGCCAGGGTTTTTAATCAAGGAACCTACCACCATATCTGCTCCCACTTCCGAAGGTTCCATAAGCTCTACAAATTCTCCGTAACAATTATCTACCATAATAATCAGATCTGGTTTTTCGTTTCTCAAAAATGTAATTAATTCCCCTATCTTTTTTACACTGAACGTTGGTCTGGTCTGATAGCCTTTCGAACGCTGAATGGCAACCATTTTTGTTTTGGAATGGATTGCTTTCTTAATTTCATCATAGTTAAAACTTCCATCTTCCAATAGGTCAACCTGACGGTAGGATATTCCGTATTCTTTTAAGGAACCTTTTGATTCTCTGATTCCAATGACTTCTTCTAACGTATCATAAGGTTTTCCGGCAGGTGCTAAAAGCTCATCCCCCGGACGCAGATTTGCTGCAAGAGCCAGATGAAGCGCATGGGTGCCACAGGTAATCTGTGGACGAACTAAAGCATCTTCCGTCTTAAATATGGTTGCATAAATTTTTTCAATGGCTTCTCTCCCTAAATCATTATATCCATATCCGGTAGTTCCGGATAAATGTGCTTCCGACAATCTTGCCTCTTGCATAGCCTTGATAACTTTTAGCTGATTTTGCTCACAAATAGAATCTATTTCTTCAAATCTTCCTTTTAAACTTTTTTCTATTTCTACACAAAAATGATATACTTTTTCGTTGATACCCAATGATTCATACATTGATTTTTTTGAATCCATTTTCTCTACCTTTCCTTTGTATCTTTTTTCCTCTTTTTTCGAAGTTTAAAACTTTCAATCTGATGGATCATTTGTTTTTTGTAGCTACTCTAATGAAAGTTTTTCTTTTGCAATCCGTAACAAATCATCCGATAATTCAGAAGCACTTCTATAATGGGTTTTGTCCATCCAGATAACATCTTTTTCTCGTTTAAACCATGTTAGCTGACGTTTCGCAAAATGTCTGGTATCTCTTTTTAAAAGATATACCATATCCTCATATGAAGTTTCTCCATTTAAATAATCCAGAACTTCTTTATATCCAATTCCCTGCATGGAAGTCATGTTTTTCTTTATTCCCATCTCTTTCAAGGATAAAACCTCTTTTATCAGTCCATCCTCCAACATTTTATCCACTCTTATATTGATTCTTTCATATAATTGCTCCCTTGGCATATGAAGAACAAAATAAACTGATTGAAACTGAGATTCTTTCTGTCTTTCTGTTTCGTTATGCCTTGAAATAGGTTCACCTGTTTCCTGATAAAATTCCAACGCACGGATGACTCTTTTTACATTATTAGGATGAATAATATCAGCAGATACAGGGTCTAATTCTTTTAACATGGAATGAAGGTATAAATTTCCTTTTTCCTGTAATATTTTTTCTAATTCCAGGCGGTAAGTATTTTCTTCTTCTTTGAAAGAAATACCATATAATAATGCCTGAATATAAAATCCGGTTCCCCCTGTCAAAATAGGAATTTTTCCCCTGCTACAGATATCATCTGCCGCTGCCTTTGCCAATTGCTGAAAGGTATATACATTAAATTCCTGTTGTGGAGATAAAATATCAATTAGGTGATGCGGAACGCCCATCATTTCATCCTTTGTAATTTTAGCAGTACCAATGTCCATTCCTTTATATACCTGCATGGAATCCGCTGAAATAATTTCACCATTGATTTTCTTTGCCAATAATATCGATGCTTCTGTTTTACCCACTGCCGTAGGACCTGTAATAATTATTAAGGGCTGTTTCATTATATAATACGCTTAAATTTCCTTTCTATATCAGATTTTGTCATGGAAACAATCGTAGGTCTTCCATGAGGACAGGTGTAAGGATTTTCTAATTTTAGTAAATCTGTTACCAGCTGATCTGCCTCTGCAAAAGATAATTTCTGATTTCCTTTCACTGCTGCCTTACAAGCCATGGTGGCAATTTTATAAAAGACTAGATCCGGAGTATTCTTTCCGATATCTTCTACTAAAGAATCCAGTAAGGCAAGAAATAACTGTTTGTCATTTAACTGATACATATTACTTGGAACTGCACGAACCACATATTCATTTCCACCAAATTCCTCCACAACAAATCCGAGTTGGTAAAAAGTGTCAAGATATCGATTTAAAATATCAATTTCCTTTGGTGTTAAAGAAATTACCATAGGAGGCTCTAATCTTTGCTGGAGAAATTCTTTGTTTTTAAACTGGGCCATGAATGTTTCAAACATTACCTTTTCATGGGCAGCATGCTGGTCCATCATAAAAAATTTATCTTCAAATTCAATTAACCAATAAGTAGCAAACAACTGACCTATCAGACGATGCCTTGGTTTTGCCTCTTCTGACAATAATTTCGCATCGAATAAGGTTATTTGTTCCGTTATCTGTTTTTGTACATTTTTTTCTTCCGGAATTTTCGCTTCAGCGTGAACAGAAGCATTCACGTCATGTTCCTTCGGTTGTTCTTCAGCTATTACAGATTCCTTAATATTTTCTTTGGAACCGGATACCCCCTTTTTTGTTTCAGTGTATTCCGTTTGGGAATTTGGTGAAACATTTGGGGATGATTTCATTTCCTCTTTCTGTATACTAAAATTCTTACTTGAAGTGAAAACATTATTCTCATTATTTCCATAAGCAGATGTTTCTTTCACTTCCAATGTCTTTTTTTGATTTGAATCTGTAATTACCTCCAAAGCACTGACATCTTCTAATTCTTTCTTCCGTTTTTCTTCCAATTCTTTCTTTCGTTTTATTTCAAAAGGTTCCGGGAATTTTTCCATGGAAGATTTTTTCATTGGATTTTCATCCTGGTTTTTTCTCGTTTCTTTTCCCAAAGTCACATTTGGTATTAATTCTTTTTGAAGAAGGGCCTTCTTAATTTCCTCTACTAAAAATGCATAGATTTCATCTTCTTTTTTAAATCTTACTTCCATTTTCGTAGGATGTACGTTTACATCTACATTTGCAGGAAGCATTTCGATGTTTATGACAAGAAAGGGATATTTATGCAAGGTAACAAAAGATTTATACGCTTCTTCCACAGCCGCCGTAACCACTTTACTTTTTATATAACGATGATTTAAAAAATAAGTTTCATAGGTACGATTTCCTCTGCAGATATGAGGCTTTCCAATAAATCCTGTAATTTTAATATCCTGTATTGATTTTTCAATTGGGATAATATTAGAAGCAATTTCTTTACCATATATCTGATAAATGACATCCAACAGATTCCCATTGCCATTGGTAAATAATTTTGTCTGTCCATTTACAATAAACTGAAAGGAAATTTCCGGATGAGAAAGTGCCACATGGTTCATCCAGTCTCCAATATAACTTCCTTCTGTCTGCGGGGTTTTTAAAAACTTTTTACGGGCAGGGGTATTAAAAAAAAGATTACGAATCAAAAACGTGGTTCCATCCGGACAGCCAATCTCATCCATGGATTTTTCGACTCCACCTTCGATACAATAACGAACTCCCGTTAGACTCTTTTTTTCTTTGGTGATTAATTCAATTTGGGCAACGGAGGCAATACTTGACAGTGCTTCACCACGAAATCCTAAGGAAGCAATGGTGATAAGATCCTCTTCTGTCCGTATTTTACTGGTAGCATGGCGGTAAAATGCTTTTTTTATTTCACTTTTCGCTATCCCACTTCCATTATCGGTTACCCGGATAAAAGAGATACCACCTTCTTTAATTTCTACCGTGATGGCAGTAGCCAAAGAGTCTACAGAATTTTCTACCAATTCTTTTACGACTGAGGCCGGTCGTTCCACAACTTCTCCTGCTGCTATTTTATTTATGGTTTGAGAGTCTAAAACTTCAATAGAATTCATTTATACAAATCCCTTCTAAAAAGAATTTTTTTTACACGATTTAAAAATAACCTTCCTTAAGACTATAACTTAGTTCAGCGTAATTTTTTTTGAATATCATTCAAGTAAATCAACGCCTCCAACGGGGTCAGGTTACTAATGTCTTTTGTTTTTAAATCATTGATAATTTCAGTTTCTGCCAAAGAATGAATAAAAGAAAACTGCAAGTTATCATTCTGACTTAAATTTTGATGTTTTTCCTTTATTATCTTTGGTTCCGTTTCCTGTTTTGATATAGTAGAAACTTCCTTGGCTTCCATGTTGGAAACCTGGATAGAATTTACGGTATCTTTGTTTAAATCGGTGTCACTTAATTGTTTTGCAATTTCCTTGGAACGCTGAATGACAGAGTCTGGCACACCAGCCAGTTTTGCTACCTGGATACCATAACTTTTATCTGCACCACCAGGAATGATTTTTCGAAGAAAGACGATATGATCCCCCTCCTCTTTCACAGCAATACAGTAATTATGCACTCCGGATAATTTACCTTCTAATTCTGTTAATTCATGATAATGGGTTGCAAACAGAGTTTTGGCGCCTAAATTATTACTGATGTGTTCTACCACAGCCCATGCAATACTTAATCCGTCGTAGGTGCTGGTTCCTCTTCCGATTTCATCTAAAATCAGCAAACTGCTTTTTGTTGCATTTCGAAGAATATTAGCCACTTCGCTCATTTCCACCATAAAAGTACTCTGGCCGGAAGCTAAATCATCCGAAGCTCCTACCCTGGTGAAAATTCTATCAACCAGGGAAATATTGGCAGAGGAAGCCGGTACATAACATCCAATCTGTGCCATTAATACAATTAAGGCAGACTGACGCATGTAAGTAGACTTTCCAGCCATATTTGGTCCTGTGATAATCGAAATACGATTTGCATCCTGATTTAAGAATGTGTCATTGGATACAAACATATCATTGGAAATCATTTTTTCAACTACCGGATGTCGACCGTCTTTTATCTCTATTGTACCTTCCTCATTGATTTGTGGTCTGACATAAGAACTCTGCTCACTCACCACTGCCAGAGAAAGAATAGCATCCAATTTTGCAACGGATTTTGCCGTATCTAAAATTCTTTGCACCTGATTGGAAAGCTGCTCCCTAATATTCACAAAAATTTCATATTCCAAAGCGAAAAGTTTATCTTCTGCCCCAAGAATAATGTCAGCCAAATCATCTAATTCCTTGGTGGTATATCGTTCTGCATTTGCCAAGGTCTGTTTTCTGATAAAATAATCCGGAACCAGGTCTTTATAAGAATTGGTTACTTCAAAATAATATCCAAACACACGGTTGAACTTAATTTTTAAGTTTTTTATTCCGGTTGCTTCTTTTTCCTTTTCTTCCAGACCTGCCAGCCAATCTTTTCCATCTGTTTTGGATTTTTTCAGAGCATCTAAGGTTTCATTATAACCGTCTTTTATCATTCCGCCTTCCTTGGAAGATATTGGACATTCCTCCAACAGTGCTTTGTCGATTAATTCAAATAAATCTTCTAAAGAATCCATTTTCTGATTCAAATTGGAAATAAATTCGGACTCAGAAACATCTACAAGAAGGCTTTTTATTGCAGGCAAATATGCAATGGAATATTTAAAAGAAATTAAGTCTCTTGGATTTGCACTTTTATAACAAATCCGACTCATTAAACGTTCCAGGTCATAAATGGAATTTAAGTATTCCCTTAGTTCTTCCCGCACCATAACATGTCCGGATAATTCTTCAATGGCATCATAACGTTTTAAAATTTCCTCTTTACTGACCAATGGCTGTTCTACCCAGGTTCTTAGCATTCTGGCTCCCATGGCAGTTTTGGTCTTATCCAAAACCCATAAAAGGGAACCTCTTTTTTGCTTTTCCCTCATGGTTTCACATAATTCAAGATTTCTTCTAGAGGAACTGTCTATAATCAAAAATTCCTCCGTAGTATAGGATTCAATCCGAATCAACTGATTCAGGGTACTTTTTTGTGTTTCATTAAAATAGGAAATTAACGCACCACATGCCCGAATTCCCAAAGGATAATCATTAAGACCTAATCCTTCTAAACCGGATATCTGAAACTGTTCCTTTAATGCTTTTTCACTTAAATCCTTGTCAAATAAGTATTCTTTTTCGAAGGTAACTGCCATTTGATTTTTCTGCGCTAACATCTGAATCGGAATTCCACATTCATTTAAGTCCAGATTTGCAATGATTTCCGAAGGTGAAAACTTACAGATTTCATCTATCAATTTATCTTTATTTTCCAGCTGGGTAGTTTTAAAATCACCAGTGGATATATCAGCAATAGCGATTCCATAAAAATCTTTTTGGGCATAAACGCACATGATATAATTATTTTTCGTTTCGTCTAAGACCTGAGCACTGATATTAGTACCCATAGTGACGATTCTTACTACCTCGCGTTTCACAAGTCCTTTTGCTGTTTTCGGATCCTCTACCTGCTCACAGATAGCCACTTTATACCCTTTTTGTACCAGACGATTTAAATATGTTTCAGATGCATGAAAAGGAACTCCACACATGGGAGCCCTCTCTTCCTGACCACAGCTTTTTCCGGTCAATGTTAATTCTAATTCCTTCGATACTATTTTTGCATCTTCGAAAAACATTTCATAAAAATCACCTAAACGGTAAAATAAAATACAATCTTTGTATTTTTCTTTTGTTTCCAAGTATTGCTGCATCATAGGTGTGAATGTTGCCATATTGTCCTCCTAGCACTGATGCCCGATGTAATAAAAACCCTTCGCCTCATCTAAGTGAACATTTACTAATTTTCCAATTAGTTTCGAATCTGCTTTAAAGTGTACCAACAAATTATTGGATAAACGTCCGGTAACATAAGCACTATCATGTTCGCTGACTCCTTCTACAAGGACAAGCTGATCGGTTCCTTCATAAGCATATGTTTTTTCTTTTGAGATTGTTTGTATTGTTTTTAATAAACGGTCAAATCGATTTTTTACCACGTCTTCCGGCACCTGATCTTCCATTTTTGCAGCAGGAGTTCCGGTTCGTTTCGAATAAATAAAGGTATAAGCCGTATCATATCCTACTTTTTCTACTAAATCCAAAGTTTCTAAGAAATCTTCCTCTGTTTCTCCCGGAAATCCTACAATGATATCTGTAGTAAGAGAAATATTTGGAATACTTTCCTTTAATTTATTCACTAGATTTAAGTAATGCTCTTTCGTATATTTACGATTCATACGGTTTAAAATCCTGTCACTTCCAGATTGTACCGGAAGATGCATATGGTTACAAATCTTTTTGGAATTTTTCATTACTTCAATTAATTCATCCGATAAATCCTTTGGATGTGAGGTCATGAAACGAATCCGTTCTAATCCTTCAATCTTTTCTACTTCCTGTAATAACTGGGCAAAGGTAATCTTTTCTTCTAAATTTTTTCCATAGGAATTTACATTCTGCCCTAACAACATAACCTCTACCACACCATCTGCCACCAAAGCTTCGATTTCACGGATGATATCCTTTGGATTTCTGCTTCGTTCCCGTCCACGGACATAAGGAACGATGCAATAAGTACAGAAGTTATTACAACCAAACATAATGTTTACTCCGGCTTTAAAGGAATACTTTCGTTCTGCCGGCAAATCTTCGACGATATTATCTGTGCCATCCAAAATATCAATTACCATTTTATTTTCATTTAGACGTTGGTAAAGCAACTCTGCTAACTTATAAATATTATGGGTACCAAATATCAGGTCTACAAAACGGTAAGATTCTTTAATTTTACTTACTACTTCAGGTTCCTGCATCATGCATCCGCATAAAGCAATCATCATATTCGGATTTTTCTTTTTCTTGTTCTTTAAATATCCTAATCTTCCATATACCTTTAAATTGGCATTTTCTCTTACAGTACAGGTATTATAAATAATAAAATCGGCATCTTCGGATTCTGTTGCAACAAATCCAATATTCTCTAAAATACCCAGTAATTTTTCAGAATCCTTTGCATTCATCTGACACCCAAAGGTTACTGCACAGCAGGTAAGTTTTCTCCCTAATTCCTGACTCTTTTCTTCTAAAAGAAGTTTACATTTTTTCATGTAATAATATTGTCTGGAAGGTTCTGTTTCCGGTGCCGGTTCATTTATATTAATTTCATTCCACTGTTTTAAAAAATTCTGGTCTGTCATAGGTTCCTCTCTTTCAATACATGATATACTCTATGCGTAAAAATGGTGATTTAACGTAAGTGTCGTAAATCATAGAAATCTAGTGTGAATTATTTACGAATCTGTCCCTCACCATAAATTATAAATTTCTTAGAAGTAAGTGCCAATAATCCCATCGGTCCTCTGGCATGTAATTTCTGGGTACTAATTCCGATTTCTGCACCAAATCCAAATTCAAAACCATCTGTAAATCTGGTAGAAGCATTTACATATACGGCAGCAGAATCAATTTCATTCAAAAACTTCTGAGAATTTTCGTAAGATTTTGTAAGGATAGCTTCTGAATGACCGGTACTACA